>JASHSN010000217.1 GCA_030038695.1 Nitrososphaeraceae archaeon | reverse complement strand
TCGCTGCTGATGCAAAATCCAAGAAAGTGGTATCTTTTCGAATAACTAGAGGAAATGTACATGACACCAAATAGTTCTGTCCTCTAGTAAGAGAATCATTCAAGAAATGCAATATTGACAGAGTATATGCAGAAAGCACACGATAATAGAAGGAACTTTAACTTACTAGACAGGTTAGATGTTGAACTCGTTATTGTGATAAGAAATAACGCATCTACGAGAGCAAGAGGATGTCAGTTAAGAAGCGTATAACAAGATAGTCATAGCTGAATTTCTACAAGTAGAAGAATTGATAGATGAAAAAGATGGTGCAAAGAAATACCAATCATTTGTCAATTCGTATAACTACGAAAGAGAACACGGTGGAATAAATGGAATGACACCAGCAGAAAAGTTTATGAAATGTTTAAAACAGTGGATACTGGTGCATTAAAACAAGACAAAAAGTGTCAGCCATGTTGGTACATCTTTTTGTCAACCATGTCTGGAAGTACAACAAGTAGGTGTATATATTTAGATATACTATACGCGTGTATACACGTACACTTATATTATACGTGTATATACACTCCAATTACAAAATGAAAGTTGGAATCACCTTGCCAAATCTCGGACCACAAGCCACAAAAGATAATCTACTTCAGACTGCAACTCAAGCTGAAAAAGAGGGTTTTGATTCGGTGTGGACAATCACAAGAATTCTTTGGCCACTCAAACCACAAACACCATTTCCTGATACACCTGACGGAAGCCTTCCAAATGAGCTTCAGACTGTATTAGACCCACTCGATGTTTTGACGTATGTAGCTGCGAATACAAGCAAGATTTCATTAGGACAATGTGTTATAGACATGTTCTTTTATACACCCATAATGCTCGCAAAAAGATATGCTACATTAGATGTTCTATCGCAAGGTAGGGTAATAGCTGGCCTAGGTCTTGGGTGGTCTAAAGATGAATATCAAGCATCTAATATTCCATACGCTAACAGAGGAGAAAGAGCGGATGAATTTCTGCAAGTATTGGAAAAGATATGGAGCGATGATGTTGTAGAATTTAAAGGGAAATATTACAACATCCCAGCTTCAAAGATTAATCCTAAACCTATCCAAAAACCCATTCCAGTATATCTTGGAGGTTTCACTCCTAATACATTCTCAAGAATAATAAGATATGATCTCAATGGATGGATTGGCATACTAGGAGGTTCATTCGAGTACATTGAAAATAGTATAAAATCAATAAGAGCACAAGCAAGTCAAGTAAATAAAAATCCCAATAATTTTCAAATCATCATGTGGACATCTCCCAATGTCAAAGAAGGTCAACCATCTAAGAGAGATGAAGATAGGTTTCCATTTTCAGGCACTATTGATGAGATAGGAAGTGATATACAAAGATTAAAAGATATGGGAGTAGATCATATAGTATTTGTTTACAACTTTCTACCGATAGGAAGAAATGTGAATGAGATGATTGATATCTCCAAACAGCTTTCTAAATTCGCTAGATAAGCCACTCGTTTTAGAAATATTTTGTTGACACGAGAGCTGACATAACTAACAGAATATAGTTATTACCAACACAAGACTCGTACCGCACACGAGATAAATACTTCGATGGGCTATAGATACATATGCATATCTACAAATCGATAATCGGAAGAACAAAACTATAGAGCTTCTGTATAGTTTTGTTGCAAGCTCTCTTAACGTTCCTGGTCCGAACTTATGTGGCGTAAAGTCGGTGTATTCTTTACTCATTTAATCTCGTCTCCTCTCCGTTTATAGCACGGCCAAAATCCTAAGATTATCAGTATAAAGATTTTAAATTATAAGAAATACTAAAATTCTAGGAATTTCAGAAATATGAGAATGCCGACCGCTAGAAAATACCTTGAATGTATCCCAATCACCAACGGTAATGAAGCAAGAATCCTAGGGTCTTCTTCCTCCTGGGAAATACTGGAACTGATTAGAGACAAGGGTACCTATGGAGCTACTGCAGAAGAAATCGCAAAGTATCTTGAAATTCCCTTATCTATTGTGTATAACATTCTAAAAGGTCTACGGGATGCTGGTTTTATCGAAGCAAGGAGGTTTAGCAAAAAATTGGGGAAACCGTCTATGGCAATGCAAGAGGAAGAGAAAAGAACAGGTAAGCAAAAGCGAATTTACGTAGAGCGGATAGGTTGGGGTGATTTTTCGCAGATGACGAGTGAATTTCGCACATATTTCACAGATGAATTAGAAGACATTGTTTACGACGATGGCATAATAGGAAATTATTGCGATCTCTTAGATAAGATAATCATGAAGATGAAGGAAAATGGTGATGGTAAGGATTTGTTGCCATAGGCGAAACCTGTCCAAAATGTCACTTCAGTCACGAGGCAACAGGATTTGTTTTCGCATTGCTCTACGCCATAGCTGATACAATAAAATATAGCCTTGATTTCGAAGAAATTTGCAAGAAACATGGATACCTTGTTTATGACACATAGTTTGCTAATGAGGCTTGTGCATATTGTGCATATTGGTATGGTCTAAGTGCCTTGTATTAGAACTCGGTAACTCTATTTCTTCTTTTTGTCTCTCGGTTTCATTCCTAGGTGTTTTTCTAGAGCTTCGACCACAACATCACTATATCGCTTTCTTTCACGAGCCGCCCTTATCTTGATTTCAGTGTCCAAATCTTCATAAATCCAGTATGTCCTCTTAATCTCTCCTTCCATTCTATAGAGCAGTGGCTGGATATGCTATAAAGAAAGTGATGAAAATAGCCGCGGTGGTTATTGGGTTGTTTGTAGCAGGTCTTGCATACCTGTCATACAGAGGATGGGTAGATGTAAAATGGACAGAAATGGAGAATGCTTCAAGGAGTACGTTAACTAATGCATCGGAACAGGTTGTTCATGTACTTAACAATACGGCGACACAATTTGCATCACATCCATCTGCTGTTGCGGCATCAGGCTTACCAATAGCAGCTACGTTTGGATTTGTACCAGGACTGATGATGGGGTTCCAGAAGGGTTAGAGGGGGTGAAAAGACAAAAGTGAAGCTATGTGATAGATGTGATGCTGTTGTTGACGAGTTACATATCGTAAATCTCTATGCTGGTTTCGATGACAAAAACCATAGATGGATTATTATAGATAGGGAATTTTGCTGGAGATATAAACAAAGATTAACTGATACTGTACATGAGGCTGCACTTGAAGCAGAATTAATGATACATAGGAGATTCTTGGGTATACACAGTGAAAAGTTGGAGGAATTAAGATGAAGGTTACAGGTTGCCAAGAGTTTACAGATGTCTTGACACAAATGCAGCTTCGCAGCTAAAATTCAACATGATGATTTGATATCTATAACAAACATTACCATGTCCATGAGGAGAGCAGCGGCCAGCTATACGTGTGCAAGATACAATTAAAGCCGCCTTAGTAAACAGTAGTCATTCGACCGTTTCACTAGAACAACAAAAACCATGGGTAACCCGGGCATAGCCAACATTATATGATTGCATGAGCAGTATCTAAGAAATCATACATCTTATCATTCAAGATATATGATAATCTTATCATTCAAGATAGTGCATCAGTACGTGACGCGCATAGAACAATACGATAAGAACTATATGCTCCTTTTATTTTTTATGCGATCATTGAGTGGTTCGAAAAAGAGGAGGAGAAGCGAATCCAATGAACATAAACGAATTAAAGAAAATATGGCATTATTTTTGAACAATATTTCTGGGAATCAGGTAATGGAATATCCAGATTCAGGACACGAAAGTGATGTATTTTCTGTAACGTATAAGGGGATTACCATTATGACAGAAATAATTTGGTCCCTTCAAAAGGCTCATGTTTATTCAGATTTCTTAATCTTGTCGAATTCATTTGCCAATATCAAGGTATTGATTGTGAATCATGGTTTTTTTGAAGAAAACAACAAAAAAATAAGAAGAGATTATGAAAAGCTTAGGATATCTGAAATTAGAAAGGGTTACATTATTTCCGAAGCTTTTGATAGTGATCAAGTTTTGAATAACGATATGGAAGAGATCAAGGATTTTTTAGATTATTCAATAACTTTACTGTCATTCGATAACAAGCTAAATGAAAAACATCTTACGGATTTCAAAAATAATATAGTTAGACCAATACTAGATTACCTCGGCAGTAGTTCGATAGATATAGATATGATACCACAAATTGGTAATGAAGAACTTTTTAATGATTATTTGAGACATTTCAATTTAAATTTACAATGGGATGGAGTTACAAATAACCAAAAAGGAATAATGTCTTTCAAAAATAACATTGAATCAGAATTCAGAACTTTTTGTGATCAAAATGGTATTCCAGCAGATGGTGATATCTTTGCAGACACTCATGATAAAATACCAATAAAACAATTTGTTAAAAGTTTGATCAATTTACCAAACAATGATTCATTTGAACGCATTTTGAATAATAGATTAATAATTGAGACATATCCGAATGAGATTATAATTAAATTTAATGAGGAAGAAAATAGTCCAGGTAATATTTCTACAATCTATCAGGGGAGTAGTGAGCCTGAGACTCGAAATATTTTTAATAGTTTAAGAGAATACGCGATAAATCAGTTTACAAACATATCTAAGTTAAAGGAAATTGAAGAGAAACAGAAAAGTGATATCAACACATTCAGACAAACCATTGAAAAAACACTTTATCTTCATATATTACCAACCAATGTCCAATGTCCTTTTCTTAAGTTGGGCTAATTGAGGGAGAATACAAAATTCATGAGGGCAAGATAAACTGGGGATTTGAATCCGTTATTCCAATTCCGATTATTTACATTCTGGCTCCGACCGTTTCTATTAACCTGATCTTATTCTGTGGCACGAGGTTTTTCGGCTCTACGACCAATAATCGGTATAAGAGAGTCGAATGGAATACGAACTGGTATCGGGTTTTGAGTATGTAGGATATAGGCTATCTCGATAATCGGACCATCCTGATTCCATGTTGTGTTGAATAGAGTATGGGACAGGATACAAGTCACCGGCGTTATCATACCATCCTCCCTTTGGCAAATTTCCTTGAAGTTCATCTATTGTCCTATTCAATCTTAATATGTGGTTGCTAGCCTTAGCCTTTTCTGATTCTAACGTATCTATTTCATTTTTAAGGTATTCTACTTTCCATTGCAGTTGTTCCAATTGATGTTCTTTGCGGTACTGTGATCTTCAAGCTTGTTACGCGCCTTTTACTGATATTGGACAAGTTCATTGTATCTCCTTCTTTTTCTCCTCTTAGTTATGCTAATTCTTTTTCTATCACAGCTTTGAATTCTGGAAATGGCTCTGGTCCTAGTAGTTGCTGAGGGTTTGAGCCATCATTTTTGACGATTACAAATGAGGGTGTTTGTGTAAATCCAAGAGAGTGTGCTAGAGCAAGATTGCTTTCAACTAACGCCCTATATTTTTGGCTATCAAAGCATGAATTAAACTTCTGCACATCAAGTCCTGGTATTTGTGGTGCAAATTTCTTCAGATTGTCTTTGCTGGCCCATCCAGAATCAATAGGTCCTTGGTTTTTATACAGTAAATTATGATATTGCCAAAACTTTCCTTGATCGTTAGCACATTGAGCTGCTAGAGCTGCTGGTAGGGAATCAAAGCCACGATTGGGTAAGTGTTCGAATACAAGTGCAACCTTGCCTGTCTGGACATAAGTTGAATTTATCTGCGGTTCTGTTGCTTTTACAAATCTATTACACAGTGAACATTGAAGGTCGCTAAAGTCAATTACAGTAACAGGAGCTGAAGTACTCCCTTGATGTGGCTGAGCTTGTTTAATTAGATTAGATAATGATAGCGCTGCATTTCCCTGTGTTGTTTGCGCAAAAGCGTAGAACTGTTTGTAGAGAGGAATCGAAGTTGAGAGAGGAGATGAAGAATGCGCTAATGCTGCAGAAAATATTGTCGCAGTTATGATAGAAGTAGCAATAGATGTCTTAATCTTCCTCTTCGTAATGTTATTTGTGTATTTGATCATTAGGTAAGTAATAGATTTCAAAGATCGTATAAAGCCATGACCTTTAACGGTTAAGGTACTTGTTGAACGGTCACAGATGAATGAATTAAGGTATCATCATTGTAACCTATGAAAAATATCGACATAGACCTTGATATTGATTCTATTTCATTGAGGACTAAAATAATAAGATCATTGATGTCAGAGCTGCTGCTAAAAATCCAAAGACAATCGCTTTATTCATTTGAATTAATTACTGTATGTATAAGTATTATTAATGTACTATGCTTTACATTTGTAAGATCCTATGCTTAAATACGTGAAAATGAAATGTACAATTTGTAGTTTTGACTTCCACCCAACCAAATGCTTATGATAAAGCTGATGATAATAAGAAAAATATCATCAGTCAAGATTCCCCATCTACTACTAGTGCCGCACCTACTACTAAACGAACAGCAATAAAAATAGGCGGAATGCATTGTGCTGGATGCGTAAGCGCAATTCAAGGATATGTTTCAGACTTACCTGGTATAAGTAAAATTGAGGTTAACCTAGCCAATGAAAAAGCAACTTTAGAGTATGACGAATCAAAAGTTAGGTTCGATGCTATTGAAAAGGCAATCGAAGAAGTAGGATACAAAGTAGTCTATGAAAAACTAAGATTAGCTATTGGAGGGATTTCTGATTCGTCTGACGCAGAAAGACTGGAGCAAAACCTATCTCATCTAGAAGGTATTAAGAGGCCATCCGAAAATCAGTTGATATTTGTTGAGTTCTAGACTTACTATATCTGAACGATAAAGCTAAGCCAAACCTAACCCATCTTGTTATTCGTAGTGATATCTGAACTCACAGGTGTTGAATCCGCGTACGAAATACCTGATGTATTATGGGATAGGATTGTATCGTTGCTGCCATCACGCAAGAGAA
>JASHSN010000216.1 GCA_030038695.1 Nitrososphaeraceae archaeon | reverse complement strand
TTCTCTTGCGTGATGGCAGCAACGATACAATCCTATCCCATAATACATCAGGTATTTCGTACGCGGATTCAACACCTGTGAGTTCAGATATCACTACGAATAACAAGATGGGTTAGGTTTGGCTTAGCTTTATCGTTCAGATATAGTAAGTC
This sequence comes from Nitrososphaeraceae archaeon, assembly GCA_030038695.1. Lineage (GTDB taxonomy): Archaea > Thermoproteota > Nitrososphaeria > Nitrososphaerales > Nitrososphaeraceae > Nitrosopolaris. The sequence continues at coordinate 3,298 of JASHSN010000216.1, read as the reverse complement.
TAGAACTCAACAAATATCAACTGATTTTCGGATGGCCTCTTAATGTACACAATGTACACATTATATTATAATATTACAAAATATGGTGTTTTTTATGGCGTTACAAGGGCATCGGCAGGAAGACCACCTTGTAAACGCTACAGATCGAAAGCACCAATCTGCAATACGAACAAAGAGGGACGATGAATCGATATCAGGAAAATACTTCATGATATGCCAGACATGTTTTTGGTGTGCTTCCTATATTGATATAATCGACAATATAGACGCATTACATTATAAGGTGTGTCCTATATGCAATCATACCACAATTGAATTATTACCAATATCTAACGGTGAACACTATCGCTTTGAAAATAGCACAACCCGCGGAATTATTTTGGAATTTAGGTGAAAAATTCTTCCAGTAATTATAAATCATTTTTAAACCAACCACTTTAGTCATCTCATATGATAAGTTGCTAACTTAACCTGTTTCCTTACTGTTCATACTGAAGCTGAGGACCACATAGTATGTTGCTGAAGTCTTGTTTAAGTCTTATCACGTCAGTTATCGCCTCGAATATGTCCCGACAAATCCCTCCTCTTGCTATTATCCATGCGTATAATAATGAGGGAATTCAGACGACGCCATTTCGCTTGGATAGGCTTTTCTAGTTCATGACAGCACAAGTTCATTGTTGCGTCTAGAAGATAAGGACCTACTTCAAATTGATGCTACCGTTATCGCAGGTGTGCTAGTTCTTAGTACTATTGGCGCGTTGAAATTGAATATTACAGTTATCGCTTGGATAGCTACTACAATCGTTTGGTTTTCTTTCTCAGCATTCCTAATACTTGTTAGTCATATTGTCAAGCCTGATGCTTCGACCGACGACGATAAAACAAGAACTAATCAAGTGTTGACTAGAAAATTCAGCATAGGTTCTATGGCTGGAGGATTTGTTTATTTAATTGGCGTCATTTTGACATTTTTCGTTGCCAATCTGTCCCATCTGATGAAGTAGAATGAATTTGAGACCATAAAAAGAATTGTGGGGAATTAGCTTCTTTCGTTTATCTATGTAACCTAGTGATGATGAAAGCCATGGCCAAAACCACTGCCGTAGTCACCACACTTCAGTCATCACAATTCCAAGACCAGGACAAAATCCTTCCACTGGTCATGTTCCCGTTCCTCTTGCTATTAGTATCGCGTTTATAGTTGCTTATTGCTAACTGATTTCATATTTTGGCTTTTTACCTGTTGTATACTTTGCTGACTTTGGATGCACATGGCACCTGCACTATTAATAATTGAACATGCTTGCTGACTTCGTTGACTAGTATTTACAATATTTATCCCGTGTTCTTGATTGTATATCCAGTGATTCCATAAATCTATGTATCCTGCATGATATCCATTACAATATAAAATGGAATGCCCACCTGGGCATGCACTATTGCCATAAGAATACAGGCCATATTGCAATGTATTCCAATCTCCCTGTGAATGATACCATCCGGTACTATATCCTATACTATAACATGAAGGCCATCCTTGTATGCCACAGTGTATTGGATCTGAGACCCCTTGAAATGGATAAAGTCCGTTATTGTAATCATATAACCAAGTATTCCAGGAATTTCTGTAACCAACTTGATATCCATTACAGTATTCGAATGTATGCCCATTCGCACGCGGACAAGAACTATCCCCACCACTTGATGGCGTCCATCGTTGTGAATTCCAATCTCTCTGCGCGTCTAGGTAGCCATGATTGTAGCCGCACTTGTATCTTTCGTCTTGTGTGAGAAAAATCCTAGAACAATACGTGTAAGCCTTGACATTTTGCTGCATAGTCACTGGTATTGTGGCCACCATAGCAGCAGCTATTACTATTGCCAGCAGAATCGCGCCTGACAATCTTGTAACTGGTACAGCGGCCAAAGTGCCACTGTTACGGCAAGCAATAATGACATTGTTCAAGTCATTTGATCAATCACATTACAATATGTTAAGATTTTAGAACAACAATCCGAACAGCTTTGTTATAAAATGTACTAGAAGCTGGGCATGTGTTGCCATTTGCATTTTTCACCCTTTTAACCAGTGCCATCATATTCTGCTTATACGTCATGTGCTAACGATCATGTCATATCCTATATACTAATCATACCCGGTGTCTAGAAGTATATAATTCAAAACATCTGTCTCTCTCTAACGGTTAGAAACTAGCATACCCATGTTACTGTGTGCTACCATGTCCTACAAGATATAGAATTCCTTTTGTGTTGTCATGTACTTTAAATTAAACCGCAATCATCTATCACTGACGAACGATATATATGATTTCATAGTACAATAAGGTAGTACTGTTATATTACAGAAAAAATTACCAAGATATAAACTAGATGACGAATGCTAACAAATGGGATTCGTCCCAGTCTTATTATTATCCGCTAGTCATAACATTTGTTGATGAATTCAAAAACAGGAATTACTTTCAGCATAGCAGCAATCGCAGCAGTAATAGTGCTGTTTGCCTCAGGTCCTATAATCTCAAGCCAACAGGCATTAGCATTCGTAGTAGTACATGGACATGCAGGGTACTACCACGGGCACTACTTCTATCACGGGCACTATTTCTATCGTCACCCATACTACGGGCACTATTTCTATCACCCCTATCATCGCTACTACTTCCATCGACACTTCTACTGAGACAACTAAAGACAAAAACTGAAAGACAAACCTTTCAAACTATTTTTTAATATATTTACTGACGTAACCACTCTAGATATATTGGGACTACTACGATCCGGTGCACGTACGTCATTCTGCTATAATCATCTCTCGTCTGCATGTGCAATACCGGTATCTGTCACATGAATCATACCAGGCATTCAGAAGTTTACGAAACAAAATCAGTCAGTGGATACAAGACGAAGGATTTGAATTACTACCAGAGGAACACCCTACTGACTTCGCCCTTAAAATCAAATATTCTGAGAATGAAACCGCCTACGTAATAACGAGAAAAGATAGAAAAGATTCCATAACTGTGTATGCACGTAGTGACTTTTCCCCACTGGATCAAAAGGCATTTTCCAAATTATCATCAGGAAAAAAGAGGGAATTCATTGATGTGATAAGTGCCTCATTACTTGATCTGAACTTACATTTCAGATTTCATCCCAATCCTGAACAGATGCAATCTCCTGAAATAAAAAAGAACATTTTCTTTGATGGTCTAACAAAGGATAGATTATTTGAAGTAATAGACCGGGTTTTATCTAGTATACAGTTGGCCATATG
>JASHSN010000215.1 GCA_030038695.1 Nitrososphaeraceae archaeon | reverse complement strand
GGTTCTTTGATTCTATCCGACGCGAGAATTTACCATGATCAATTGAGTATTTCAGATCTTGAAGGTTTTTTTATACACACCTTGTATTACTACTAACTAATTTACGACTAGGAATCGTTGTTTGAATTACCAGCGTTTGCGGGTCGGATTTGTTTCAACTACCATTTTATGCATATAGCAGTTCAATACGATACTCTTATTTTAAATGCTGCTACAGATTACTTATGGTCTTAAATATAGAAATCTCAGACGTGTTAAGTATAACACAGACAATAGGCATTATAGGAACTTTACTCCTAGCGCTTTATTTCTCAAAGAGACAAATAAAAGATCTGTCAGTAGACACTGAAACAAAAGTCCTGAGTGATTTAGATGAAAAAATGCATAGACTGGAAGAACATTTGCTAGAACGCCCAGAGCTAGCAAGAGTAATCAATAACGTACAATCGATGTCGCCTGAAGGTGTGTACTCCTTTGATGTTCTTAATGTATTCTCTCACGCTCATGACATGCGCGAAAGGAAGATCCTTAATGATAACGAATGGCATGGGTGGGTAGAGTGGATGCGGACTTGCTTTAGATTAGGAACAATAAAAGATAACTGGGGGCGAATACAAGAAAGTAAATGGTATGACCCTGTTTTTGAAGATTTCATAAACAAGGAGATTGTGGCATATGTTGAAAGAGAAACTAAATAGAAGTATCATCTATATCCCAATAGGTGCAGTCAAAGTCAACTATGAAAATAACTAAGCTAATGAAGATACTGGCTCAGAAATTGAACCAAAGCTATTTTCAAAATTTGTTACAAATTCACACTCACACTCTAAAATCTGCAGCACCTGTAAAGAATGAGCTGGAAAAAGATCAGTATTTTTTTCAATAATGCACTTAAAGGCCGTGTCTATCAATATACTTGTTGTATGTTCGAAAAAAGGGTTTGTGAATCAAGTAGTTTGATATTTGGGTCTACATCGCGGACAAATGAGAATTCAACCAGGGCTACATCGTTTGAACAAAGAAGTGACATGAACAATTGATTTGTAAAGTAATATACGCTATCGGTCTTTCAATTGCAAGTTTATATTTCTAGGATGAGTGATGGTAGGAGATTATGTGATGAATAGACACGCTCGAGCGAAGAAATAAGAGATATTAATAAAGAAAAAGTTCTTTGCGTGAGATCGCAAAGTGCCTATGTAGATCATCTAACCAAACCTTAGGTTAACGAATGGTCCTTTCTTTACGAACCAACATTTTCATCATACTTGTTTCATTCTAACTCATTTATAGTACAGAAGCTATGCTTTTGTATGTCATTTGAGAATATAATTTCACCCACAAGTATCGCAGTTCTGGGTGCGTCAAGCAGGAACGGAAGCGTTGGAAAAGCGGTTATGAGCAATATCATTTCCGGAGGTTATACTGGCAAGCTGTATCCCGTCAATCCCTCTAGTGACAGGATACTTGATTTGAAGTGTTATAAGAGTATACTTGACATAAAAGATCCAGTCGAGCTTGCCATGATAATAACTCCTAGTAAAGTTGTTCCTCAGGTGATGGAAGAATGCGGCAAGAAAGGAATAAAGACCGCAGTTATAATTTCTGCCGGATTTAAAGAGATAGGAGAACAAGGAAAGATCCTCGAAAACAAAGTAAAAACAATTGCTAAAAATTATGGGGTTAGACTCATAGGACCAAACTGTATCGGTTTCGTTAATACAGATCCAAAAGTATCTCTAAATGCAAGTTTTACAAAAGGAATGCCAAAGCGTGGGAATATAGCACTTGTATCACAGAGCGGCGCAATCTGCGTTGCAATGCTCGAATATGCAAAAATAAGAAACATTGGGTTCTCCAAGGTAATTAGTCTGGGAAACAAAGCTGATATTAACGAGAACGATATTCTTACCACTCTTGAAAACGATCTCTTTACAAAAGTGATTCTAATGTATATCGAAGATCTAGTCAATGGAAGAGAGTTCATAAGCATTGCTTCGAGAATAACCGGGGAGATCGAAAATAGAAAACCTATACTTGCGTTGAAGGTTGGAGAATCTAGTATTGGTGTTAAAGCTATTGCATCGCATACCGGTGCCTTGGCAGGTTCTCATGAAGCCTATAACGCAATTTTTACACAAAGTGGAGTTCTCAGAGTTGAAACCCTGGAAGAGTTGTTTGATTATGCAGTTGCATTCGCGTATCAGCCAATTACAACAATGGACGGTAGCACCTCCGTTGTTTCAAACGCAGGAGGACTAGCTACAATAGTCGCAGATACTGCTGCAAGATATAATTTGAAGCTAGCTACTTTGAGTGATAAAACGATCAGCGATTTAGTAAAGATACTTCCAAAAACAGCATCACACATGAATCCAGTTGATATAGTTGGAGATGCAGACCATATGAGGTACGAAAATGCTCTCAGAATCGTATTAAATGATCAGAATGTGAATTCTTGTATAGTCCTATCTACACCACAAATGATGCTAAATATCGAATCATTAGCTGATGTCTTAATAAAAATAAAAAAAGAATTCAAAGAAAAGACAATTGTATCCTGCATCATGGCAGTTACGGAAATGGGTGCTGGTTTGAGTAAGCTTGATGAAAATAATATACCACACTATTCATTTCCGGAGTCGGCAACCAGAGCTATCAGTACAATGCAAACATACAAAGGATGGATAACAAGGCCAAGAACGGATATTCAAGTATTTGAAGTGGATAAAGATAGTGTCAGCAGATTATTTGCAGAAGTTAAGAGTCAACAAAGAAATTATGTTCATGAAACGGAGGCAATGCAAGTTCTACGTGCCTATGGAATTCAAATACCTGAAACAAGATTTGCCCCTATTGACGAAGATCAATGTCTCAAGTTGTCTGATGAAATTGGTTATCCTGTTGTATTAAAAATAGTTTCTCCTGATATCGTACATAAGGTAGATGTCGGAGGTGTAGAACTGAATCTTAAAAATAGTCAGGAGGTAAGAGCTGCATTTCGAAGAATAATTGATAGTGTACGAGCTAGTAACGCAAGAATAATAGGATTTCACATAGAGGAATTCATAAAGTCGGGTAAGGAAGTAATAATAGGAATAAAACGTGATCCACAATTTGGTCCTTTTATTATGTTTGGTTCAGGTGGAATATATGTAGAAGTGTTCAAAGATGTTTCTTTCAGGCTTGCACCGATAAGGGAATTGAGTGCACACCATATGATCGAATCAACCAAGGCAAATAAACTTCTTTCAGGGGTAAGAGGAGAAAAACCATCAGATATTGACTCTGTAGTAGAATGCCTACAACGAGTTTCTCAACTTGCAATTGACTTTCCTGAAATACTAGAACTAGATATCAATCCACTGTTGGTTTTCGAACAGGGAAAGAGATACAGAGCAGTTGATGCGCGACTTGTTATTTCCTAGGGAAACAATATTTCATAATGGCAACATGCCTGAGCTCTTATTTTGAATTTATTTATATGGGTATTTGGAAATTGTGCATGATGACAAATCACTGGTATTTCACTAGTTCGGATTTTTTTGGTAAGAGTACCCAGACACGAACATGCTGGCGTATAAGGCCTATATCGAAAGAGCGGTGAAACTTTTTTTCCTCAGGACCAACCAGGCTACGGTATGATTGTTACTATTCAGAATATCCTGGCTCGATTATTAAAGGGTTCGCAGTACTGCAGGCATTGAGCTGATTGCCAACAACACTATAACTCCAAATCCACCAACAACAAAACTTGCATATCCAAGTGGTTTATTCTTGGCAATCTCCGATATTCCTCCTAACCCTACTCCAATAATCAGAAGTACAGTTACAAAATCATACGCTTCTACGAAGTTTGAATACTCGGAAGAAGCTATTAGAGACTGATCATATGACTTTTCTTCAGTCTGCGCTTTATTTGCTAAATTTGCAAGCGAATCAGTAATTGATTTATTGGCATGCAGCTTCGAAAGGTAAGATTGGTATTTTGACAGAGTTTGCATTGTGAAGACGCGTTGCTGATGACTTCCAGATGATGGTAATTGATTCAAAGTATTATTCAGATTATCTATCTGTATTTGGAAGATCTTTTCTCTTAATTTATGTGCCTGATAGTCATTCCACCAATCTTGAGATTTGACCAAGTGAGTTATGGATTCAGATTGTATGTCATCTTTTTTGATGCCATAATGTGTTCCCATGATAGTAGTATAAACAGCCAATACTGATGTTGCAGTAATAAATACCGATATGGTAAAGAAGAACCTTGTAAGATTATGATGTTCTAGATTAGAAGATGGTGCCATTATTTTTTGTGCTGACGGAGTAGTATATCATCATTGCGCAGTAGCTTCAACTAATAAGATCTATTACCACCAGCGAGCCCGAGGTGGCTAACCACACTCATACAAATTATACATACATTTCCCACTAGCCAGAATTGCTTGAAAAACTTGGGAATATATCCGTTTACTATCATACCTCCTATCAAATCACCAGAACTTTTTGCCACAGCATCAGGATCGTTCGCTTCCGGCATACCATACCAAAGTGATACGTACGATTTTTCTAATCTAATAGTTCGGTCAAAAAAAATTAGATCAGAAAAAACTTTTTTAACAGCTCTTTTCGATTCTCCTATTAATATCCGCCACTCATCATACCGCCTATTATATCAGACTCACCGTAAGGCCCTTTCGTTTGGGCTTTCATCG
>JASHSN010000214.1 GCA_030038695.1 Nitrososphaeraceae archaeon | reverse complement strand
TCTCTTACAAATCCGGCGCAAGAATTTAGTAGCTGCACGAAATAATTAACATATGACTAGCAGTCAAGAAAAAGATTTTGGGCGTTCAGATCGATAGAGTAGTTGGCAGTATCATTATTTGTCCACACGACCTATACCACTTCCTCCACCCAGGCCACGGTCCATTGTGCCCGCATCTAAGACCAAATATATACATTTGAAAGATGGGTGTGGTCCCTTACGAATTTACACTTCTTGGTAGTTTATTCAGAAGCTTCATTTTCGATATTAGACCACCTTGCTGTTGGTTTAAGGCTCGATTGACCGAATTCGTTATCCCTTGTTTTACCTCCGTTACCACTTGTTTTACCTCTTATCCTAACACTACCACATGTAACGTAGAGTGCTATGTGGACAGAATCGAGATTGATGCTGACCCTGAAGTTAATGCTGTACTAGAACGTATCAAGCAGATGTCATTTTGAAATCGGTCCACCTATTGACATAATTACGGCAATGCGGATTCGAGTAGTGGATTTCAGTCAATAGGTAGTAAGTGGTCTTGTCGGTCTGTATTCCTTGACCGAAGACGATATTCTCCAACGTAGCCCCTTGAGGGATCAGATTAGTCCCGACATACGCTCAGCCAGACTGCTAGCCGTTCTATGAAGATTACAAGGCATTGTCCGACTCTACCTGACGATGTCTTTGCTGTTTGAGTAGGGCCGCAAAGATATTTCCTATCCCAGCGAGCAGCAAGTAGACCAGAAAAACTTACCGTGCTCACCTCGATTCCAACAATGATTAAGACTATACCTGCTAGATATACGATTGAGACCACAGTCATGCCTGGATGAACAAGAACTAGTATGGACAACACAATAGCTAGAGCGCCAAGACCAATCAGTGCTACGCGGTTCCACCCAGAAGAGTTTGAATCAGCCATTTGATGGTAACTAATACCAGACGATAAAGGCTTTCTTTATCCTTTTTATAGAATTTTGTTAAGCGAGATTGGTATATGAACAGGCCTATCTATACCGTTGGTAATACGAAAGTAGTGCAAGGGAAGCCCAATGTTTGTCTATCCTAGTCGATAATTCCCCCAATTTCTTTGCAGCTCACAATCTTTAGTTGAGTCGGGCCATTATTCTTTCAACCATTCGCTTAGCCTTATCTGTAGTTCCAGTTCCCGACTTCGCTCTCTCAAGGCAGAGCTCAAATAACCATTCCTCCATAAACAAAGCATCGATTTATCTCCCAGCCTGTATTTCTCGAATACTTTGAGAAGTTCTCTATTCATACCTTCTGGGATATTACTAAATGCTTCCGACGGCGTTTTTTTCTCCGGAGCATACTCGTCTAGATGCTTTTGCAGATGTCGATTTACATGATTATCAAACTCCTTCCAGCTAAGAAACGTCTGTTCGCACTCTTTACATCTGTGCACCTTTACCATTACTTACCTTACTCTATACTCCTCCAGATGTTCACCTACTTTATTTGCAATGCTTCACCTCAGTTACTAAAAATATAGTAGTAGAATATCCGTACATCGAAAGTGTAGGCCCTCCGTTAGAAACTGATTTTATTATAGTCAGACGGAGTAGATTATGTAGGATGGAGATCTCGGATAAAACTATCGGTCTAGACTCCAGACTCTCTAGCACTCCATCATATTGTTTCGGTTCTAGTATAACGATAGCCCCTCTTGTGAAACCAGACTCATAATCCTTTTAAACTTAAACTCCTTCTGCTAAAGATAGACAACCTACCTGCCTCACATCAGATCTACTTCCCAAGATGAGGCAGGCGCTGACAACATCCGTATCTATGGGGTGTCGACGACAAGATGGACTCAGTTGCTCTGGGTATAGACCTTGCCTATCCTGGTATCCCGTTGCAATCAGGAAGGATCGTCCCAGGATCCAGAGGGCGCACGACCAACATTTGGATTTGTTGTGATATCACTCCAAGACTTTTGAACTGTCCGTGCTTCTATCCGTTCTCACATGAGTGTTTCCGTTCGCTTGCGAGCCCAATCTTTCCAATGACATGTGGGACAAATATTTTCACATGGGAATAGGACTATGAATACCACGTTCATAATGGATTTACTTTCCAAGTGAGCTATGAGATACAAGTAAAACCAATGCAAGGCAAATATCCCCTAACAGCTAGCAATTTGCCGTGTTTGAAGGAGCAAGATATGATTCTTAAGCCACCTATTCGTGTTTTCTTCCTAATAGTGGCTTCCAAAAAAGATCTAACCATTGCAGGTTCAATCTTTGTAAATCTTCGAGATGTTGTTTGTACAATTCGTTCATCTTCTTATTGTTTTCAAAAAATTCGTTATATGCTAGATTTATTTTTTCAATAATTTTAATTTGTTGATTATATAACTCATTAATCCGTTGTATGCTCAAGATAAAATCTCGATATTGTTGATTAATTCTTTCAAAATATGCTACCGATTCACGATATATGTCACCAGTCCATGTCATTGCTCAATAATACCAAACGGCCTACTTATGGATTAGGTCAGATTTATCCCTCATGTTGTTGTTGGAACACCACGATAATCCAATATCTGAAAATGCACGAAATATGGTCGAAGTCGCGACCAAAGATATGATACGTAAGTCGAAGCAAAGGAATGAACGATATCATTAATTTCCAATAGAACAAGGAATAGGATGTTCGCTGCTACGCTTTCGTTACTTATTCTTTCGCTGGACAGGATGAAGCATGAGACAATGGCGACAACACACACGGATATGGCACGATGGGCGAGGTTGGTGGAGCTTTAAGGTGCAGTTTATCGGTTGGTATGTTGGTAACATTTTTAAAAAGATGAAAATAAAACATGACGATCTACAAAAAAATCTTGACGAGTGACTACGAGTGGGATTCGGGGATTTGAAGATCTGCTCTAGATGCGACTCTTACGAAACGCTAATGCGTGGGCAGATCGACCGTTGGCACGAAAGTGAAGATGGATTATTATGCTGCAAATGTTATGGAGCGATATACCGCTTGACACACCATCAGATGAATCGTAATTGGCAAGCTGCTAAAGAAGATTATGTTCAGATGTGGTGGCGAGCCAGTAACATACCGCTGAAAAAAACACAAATGAGATGTTCCGTATGTTCAAGCAAACTTCTGCCTCATGAGGTAGCGACATGTAAAAAATGCAAACAAAAATTTGACAAATGGCGAGTATGGATCATATGATGTTGAAGACCGATCCGGACCATTCCACCGTTAGGCGCTTCAAAAGACGTTTGTATATTAGGTGCAGTCAGAAACCCTTTTGCTATTTTTGAAATACGTAACCTTACAAATATCTAATTATGTATCAGACTCTACTCATCTATAATTATAAAAAGGACCAAAGCTAATTGACTGCGAAATCTTAAAACTTTGCTTGACAGTACTAATAACAATAAAATAGATTTTGGACATCGATGTCAACGTTAGGAATTGTTTCGTGTCTTCTGTCTGTAGCGAAAACCACGTGGGACTGCGAGATATGTTCATCACTAAGCTTAGGATCTTATGAGCCGGTCAGGTATATGGTTAAACAAATCAATTTAATTGGCTAAAGTAGGTGATGATGCCGTGAAAAGCTACACTATTGAAGTGGGACGACCGTGACAAGTTACGTGGAATGGCTTCGATGACTGATTATTGTAAAGGTAAGCTAAATCCAAAGTAACGTAGCTCCATTGCATTTAGGATAATTATTTTTTCCCCATAATCTACCGCCATGGTCTTCAATTATGCTTTTGGATATGTAGAGACCTAGTCCAGTACCAGTGGCAGATTTTGTTGCAAATTTGGTGAATAGTCTAGGAAATATCTCAGGAACTATGCCAGAGCCAGTATCGGTTATACTCACAACAATCTCATTATTATTTGGTACTACCGTTGCGGTTATGGTTACAATACCTTCATTTGTAAATTTAATGGCATTACTTCGAAGATTTTGATATCACCTGATTAATCCGGCCCTTATCTGCATTGGCAAAAATATCTACTTTAGTTCCTATGAACTCTTTAGATTAGTGTTGTAGTTGTTCTATTCAAAATCCGTACTCTTCAAAAATTATTTCCTTTAATTAATTATTAACCGTTATATCGGATCCGAAAGAACACGCTTGGGTCTAGCCCGTCAGGGCCCATATGCGACTTTTTGGTTTGATGATGTGTTCCTCTTAGAGGGAGCGCATATTGACATTCAAGTCCAGGAACAATTCAAAATGATTCGGCAAGTTGGACCTGGCATTTCCATTGAAAGATCGTTTAGTACTTTTCGAATTATGTGACTGTACAATCGAATAGACGTTAAGGCCCTAATATTGGTTTATAATATTTTTATCCACTGATCTTTGTTATAGAATAATGAAGTCTAAGAGAAGTCTATCTTTCAATAGACTGACGCTCGCACTAATAGCATTGGTGTTTTGCTTAGGGAACCAGCACGCTTTTGCTGCCAACTTATGCGGCAGCGGCTTGGGCTGCGGCGCCTACAACGGCTTCAGCTTCCAGTATCACTTTTTCCATCACTTTTTCCAGCATCTCTTTCCCTACTTTGGCTGCTACAATGACTGCTACGGCTATCAGCTGCCGTTCCCGTAGCAACTTCTTCTTTACCCCTACTGATCCTTCTCCCTGAAACAACGATGGCATTGCTTCGTATGGGTAGCATCTGAGGAATCGTCTCGTTAAATGGGGACGACGACGTTTAAGGAAATCAGCGATTATGAATATTGAATGTGAATTCTGATTCATGATCGACATTTCGTAGTAAAATCTATACAGAGAATTCCAACTAGTGTTATTGAGTATGCTATTATAGTGTATCAGTATATCACTAATGTCTCTAATATTTTTAGCAGTTGCTGTGAAGTATCTGAAATATACTTAGAAATGTAATATCAGTCTTGAGAATTATGAATCGAACAACGACGGTGCTTGTAGCATTAATTGCTGCGGCAGGTCTGTCGACAATGGCATATACAATACCAGAACAACGAGCATTAGCATGGGGCAGCTGGGACGGCTTCGGCGGCGGATGTGGATTTGGTTTCGGCGGGTGCGGAGGATACTTTGGATTCATCCATAAACACACCATACAAACAATCAGCCAGACCAACACATGTCTTAATCCAGCGGCACATACACCAATACCACCACCACCACCACCACCACCACCACCACCACCACCACCAAGTAAATCAGCTGGCATAGGTGGAACTGGAGGATCAGGCGGCGCAGCTGGATCTGGCGGTGAAGGCGGCCAAGGAGGGAAGGACGCAGCTTACTTGACTAGTACGAAGGCAGATGTCAATCAAAAGGCGAATGGTGGAAATTCTAATGGCGGCCACGCAGGCAACGCCAATGGAGGAGACGCTAGAGTAGGTAACGCCAGTGAGGGAGACACTAGCACAGGTAACGCCAATGGAGGAGACGCTAGCACAAGCAACACCAATGGAGGAGACGCTAGCAGCCAAGGTAATGGAGGAGACGGCCAAGCGCAGAAAGAAAAACAGACAATTTGCATCAACACATCAGTCAACCATGATAGGTCAGGCTTCCTTAGTCTGCCAAACTAAATACATACGTCACTACCCCAATTTTTTTAAGTCGTATATATGTTTGACAGTTTCCTATTTTTGATGACGACTGGAATGTACACTATTGCGGATATTGTCTAAAATGATTCTACTATGTCTATTATCTAGGCAGTTTTTTTGTATTTCCGTGCATATTCGTTCACTGCCTTGATGGGATAGACATGTCTTTCCATTCCTCTTGACGATATTACCGATCTATGCTAACCTGCCAGAAACCCATCTAATCAGCTGAGCTAATTGTCAATCTTATAGCTGTTAAAACTAGGAGAACTGTCTACAGTCTAACAATGCTCTCGGATTTTGCTAGTCGTGCATCTCCGTTTTCACAAATTGCACAAGTATGTCTAGTAATAACAATCTGCCGCCCACATAGCCCTTCTAACCAACACAATCATCACAATTATTTTCCATGTATGTATCCCTTGTTGAATCAAAACGATAGGTGTTATTGCTTAATCTCCTTGACTTGAATTACACGGCACCGGTCGGCAGTAAATATGAAAGATATTCAGCCGGCCGAAAACCACACACTGTCAGCAACTCTCCTGTTGTTAACAGTTACAGGAGCTATCGTCATTAGCATTTCAATAATACAATATTCTCACTTACTTAAGACCGAACAGGATCTTCGTAAATGTGCTAAAGTAATGCAAGATTCGGTGATTCAGGAAAATGCTAGTCTGGATGGTGTCAGTATTAAAGGTCTTGACAAGTATCGCGTTCAATCTCCAGCATTTACTTTTACCTTAGGTAGAAACAATATCTTGGGATTACCGGCCCAGTCTATTACTCAGTATGTCTCTGATGGTAATTGGGTTTTCCTAAAACCACTTCCTGTGGGAAACCATAGTATACAGTTTAAAGGCGGTTTGAGGAATATCGACACTAATGCTAGGGGTAGCTCAAAAGACAAATACACTTTTGCGGGACCTAATGGTTGGGATCCCCCAGTAACATATCGCTTGACAATAGCAAAATCCTGATGCCGTAAGTTTACTAGGGAGATGGAATGCGCATGTAACTATCGCACTCCATTGAAATATGGCTTGTCGCCGGAAAATATGATCGGTGTTTATATCGTTATCGTAAAAGATTTCGTACAGTTTCAGAGAAGAAACGCGAACTCTGTGGTTATGCATGACGAAATACGCTTTGGGTTGAACGTCTGGAGCTTTGAGGCTGATGAAACTATAAAGGGAGATGTGCAAGTTTGCACTCAAGGTTTTTACATGCCTGCTGCTATGGCTATCAGATGTTGCCGTTTAAGTTAACATATAAATGACTCTTCCTCAATGTAGCCGGCGGTTTATGACAACCAAAACAGCGCAGTTATCTCTCTTAATAATCCTTGTAGCAGTACTTTTTATTCAAACAGCGGTTAGTTGCGGAAGAATATACGGTATAGCACAGCAAAATTCAAGTATTGTTAATACTAATAGCACAAACTCCCTTCTCTTAAATGAAGAGAATATTCTGAATAGAATTTTCAAACAAACCGAAGAATCTGTAGTAACAGTAATAAGAACTCTTCCCTCATCCACCACAGTCACTACTCCGGAAACTCAAAATACTACGGTCCTAGAATCAGGGTTCATTTATGATAATCAGGGACACATAATAACAACTAATCATGCGGTTGGCGATGCCAAGACAGTTAATGTCCTCTTTGAAAATGGTAACAGACGCACTGCAAAAGTTATAGGCAGTGACCCACTGGATGACATAGCTGTTCTTAAAATCGTTGAAAACCTCTCTCGAAGCGCTCAACAACCAAAAACATCTCTACTACCAACTCCGCTAACTATTGGAAATTCATCTAATGCTAATATAGGACAGCCAGTGATTGCTATTGGTAACCCATATGGTCTTGAGGGAACAATGACAACCGGAATAGTCAGTCAAACCGGACGATTGGTACCGTTAACCACCTCGGTTGAAAAATTCTTGGGTCTACATTTTCCATGGGTTGCATATTCCATACCGGACGTTATTCAGACAGACGCTCCAATTAATCAAGGTAATTCTGGGGGACCACTACTGAATCTGCAAGCACAAGTGATTGGAATGAATACTGCCACTATAAGCCATTCTAATGGGATAGGATTTGCAATTTCTTCAAATGAATTATCACGGACAATACCTATATTGGTCGCGAAAGGAAATTACACTCATCCATATCTCGGGCTTGCCTTAGAAACATCTCCTTCAGCTGTAGCGGAAGATTACGAAAGTGTACCAGCAAATCTTAAGGGTGTATTTGTAAATGTCATTGAAAAAGGAGGGCCCGCAGATAAAGCGGGCGTACGGGGCTCGAGCATAGACCAATACTACAAAAGACATACCGGAGACATGATTGTGGCGGTTGACGGTCATAATGTCACAAAGGCTGAAGATTTCATGTCATATATAGAAGGACACAAGACCCCTGGCGATAGTGTGAATTTGACAGTATATAGAGATGGCAAGATGCTGAATTTAGCAGCAATTCTTAAACCGTGGCCTTCCCTAGCTGCATATACCCGTCAAGCAACATCATCGTCCAACCCTGAATAATACGTCCATGACACGATAGGATCAACTAAAGTCAGACGGGGCAGTTATACTAGTGGGGTTAGGCATGTCCGGACTGCGAATGTGGACCCATTGTCACGCCGTAATCAGAGCAGCCCATTGCAGCCGGTACACTAAGGTATGCATGCTTGAGTCGCTAGACTCAAATGGAAGTTGCATTGCCGATTCTTCTGCCACAGTGTTCGCGTGCATTATATGGTAGATGAACCAAATCCAATATTTTTGCATGGGTGTGGTGTTTGCATATGCCTCCTGCGTTAGGATTGTCGTTCATTGCTCCCATTGCTAACATTGCAAAAGCGATTAATGATGTCAAAACAAGTTCACTGCTTATCATTATATACTATGTATGCATGGTATGTTTTATACGCTGCCGTCGAACATAGTACGACAAATATACCAAGAATCATTGGAATCTCTTGACACAAGACGTGGCAAGTTGATGTTCACATGGACAAACGGGGGAGTTCTCAGGCAGAGATAGCATGAAAGAAAAAGCACAAGAATAGGGATTAACATGAAAGCAGTAATTATAAGTCTAATCTCGGTATATATACTTACTATTTCCGTTATCTCTGCAAGACCTATCATCGCGTACATAACAGCATCGTCTTCCAAATATGGAATACTAGACATAGAAAACAAATGTGATAGGTCAGTTACAAACAACGACACAAGTACCACTAATCCGAATACCTCGTGTTACGTCCTTGGCTTAAAAGGAGGTTTTATCGACGGCAACCAGAGTAGAGGTAAGTTCGGCTACTCTCTCGTGGATGGGTGTAATCCTCAACATAGTTTGAATTATTGTTATGGTTATTTAATAGGGTACAACAAGGGATATGACAGTCATACCGGCAATACCGAGATCTGGAAGACTGCTAATCGTTCAGGATATGAAGCTGGATATCAAAAAGGTGCAAAACCCTCGGAGCAGATCTCATGTACTTTGTCTATTATTTTCTGTGGTGGTTATTTGCATGGCTATAGTTTAGGATATACATATGGTGTGCATTATTGGACAGGGTACGCTCTAGGAGAAAAACAAGCCTATAACGACATCAAGTATTGCCACGAACAAAATAGTCCCCGGATCCCAGGAAATCATACACAAGAATACAGAAGCGGTTGGCTCGATGGATATTCAGACGCGGCAGGCCAAGTGACAAGCCTTAATATGACGTTATGCAATACTCAATAACTTTCTGAATGATTCACACTGATACGCACTGCTATATTTCTTCTCTTTTATGTGGACAGGTCAGAGTGTGAAGATCAACGCATTAGCCTTTTACATTGGAAGGTAATTAATCATCATCTACCTAACAATGCAAATACGAATATGTATAGTCTGCGTAAAAAAAGAACTCAAGTTAATATTGCACACAGACAGCAGTACTACTGATGGAATTTATTGGTAATGCTGTTCCACATATTCGAAGCCTTATTACGGTTCGTATTCCGTATTTCTGTTTCCTGTCTACTATGATCACTCCGTAGTACTGCATAAGCTCCCATAGCGATACAAGCAATGCCTATTGTAGAAAAAATAGTAACAGTTCCTGTTAAAAAAAGAGCAAAATCAAACACGCTGCGAATCACTCCAACTCATAATTGTCATTCGTCTATATTTCATTTTATTATAGCCTCGACGATATTAAGACCTTGATTAACTATGTTAACTTACAAAGTTAATCGAAGATTATATGCAGACCGTGTAAAGATTCTGCAATGAATATTATTGAAATAGAAGAACCCATCAAGATTATCGCAAAGACATGGTTTTATTGCTAAAAATAAAGTGACCTACTAATTATAGATTCAAATCATTCTCGTTGTCTAGATAGGAAAGATCTCTTGTATTATTACGAATTAAGAGGAAGTATTGCATCTCACAATGTCCGTATCTTCAGGATTCTCGTATCATCATTATACGGAGTTGGAAGACTCAAATATTCTGCGGACGCAGATAAGAATGCCGTGGGATTAGAGATAAGAGAGTTAAAATTGGTATTGGCTCCTGTTTCTTGACGGAAGCTACCTAAACCGAAACCACGAGTACTCGTACAAGTATACAGTAATGTTTCATCTGATCAGAAAAAGAGGATATGCTATTTCCACTCCCAGATCTTTTCTGTAAAATTTCCCTCCATGTCCACTTCGACTTCGAATAGTCCAACAGCATTGTTGAGAAATGCCAGTTTACCGGTTGGTAATGTCCTATAGAACCCAGATCCACGCCATCTTACGCCTGAAGGTGTAAATCCTCCTATTCCCTCTGCGGTATAGGTGGCCATTTCTGATTCCCCAGCTACTATTACTCCCTGCCCTTTTGCATGAAGAACTCCTGGTGATACTTGTTTGTCAATATAAGTAATGTGCTCTTTGACTTGTGTTCCCCTGAAGTTGCCCTCTACTCATACGCTTGTTTCCATCGTTGGTCCTTCTACATCCAAGACTCTTTTACCAAGCATTTCCCCTTTTAATTCTGCAATTTGGTCTCCCAACATATTCGTAGCAGGTTAATAGTCGTCATATAATATCTTTCTCTTATTATGAAGATTTTGATTTGCTGACTGAAATTTGTTGCATCAGATTCTTCAATGTTTGCAGAAAGTATAGAACTCAAAAACCAGTTACCCGCACTTATAATCAGCCAAGATCATTCCAAAGGTACATTTTATATTGACATTTCTTTCTGTTGGATTGGTCATAGATGTAGCGGTGATGGCATTTTGAGCTTCATTTGTTATTTTCCGATTTATTGTTTCCATATTTACAAATGGATTAGGAAGGCCGGGTTGAGGAGTGATAAGAGAGCTGCTGTTGTTTACAACATAACCAATATTTGGGTTCTTATCAAAATCATTAACTATAGTTGATGTTATCAAGTCCCTTGAAGCACTTATAGAAGAGATTCTGCCAGCTATAGTATAGTTTGCACTGAACTTATCTATTTTAACGAACGTTGATGGAATTGAATATATGCTGTTCGAATCCGTGGTTATCGTTGTATTTGATGTTTTATTTGGAGGAGTATTGGTTATAAAGTGTCTGAAAGGACTAGGAGCAGCAGTAGTATCAGCTAACGCTATATGTGATCTTCCTATATCCACTTTACTTCCTACTGCGGATATACAATACAATAGAGTAATCGCAAGTGCTCCTAATACCACTATGCTTGTATTTTGTTTGTAGTTCATCTATCTGCTCTTTTTAGCTTACAATATTATATATCTTGTACCTCAATTCACTGCTCTCTTTCACATTGAAGTGCCTACTTCGTCATCTTTGCTAAGGATGTTGCAAAAATTAAGTCCTATCGTGATAAGGGTGGAATTCTTCCTGAACTGTTTGTAGACTAACCAAGATATATGGAACCGTCTGTAATCAAAATGTTTACCAACTTATTCGGTTTGATCTGACCAATCTCATATTCGTGATGTGCTCTCTAGTTAGATTTCTTTTGCTTAGTCTGCTGCGTTCTATAAAGTAGACTAGTCACATAGGTAACACAAGCATTTTACTCGTTATATTTGACCATTCCAAAACATCATTTTCATGAAGTGAAATCCTCAACATTGACAGTTTCAAAATCTACCCAAACATTGCTACCAGTAAAAATAAAGACATGAAAGTGAAGGTGTGGAAGGAGTACATATCCTGTCATCCCAACCCTGGCTATCTCTTGTCCCTCCCTAACGGTTTGACTTACTTCGACCTTTGAGCTTCGAGGTGCCAAGTGGTCATACCTTGAATATTCTTGGTTCGCATGCATTATAGTGATAAAATTTGTATATTTTTGATAAATGGGATTAGCTCCACCGATAGTAGAATCATCTTTAACATAGACGACTATTCCATTTGCTGCTGCGAATACCGGGGTGTGTTCAGGTACTATGAAATCTATCGCGTTTCGAAGCTTTCCTATATGAACTGGAGAGGATGTTCTGTCTACTTTATCTAAAATATTCTTCGGTACTGGCAATCGATAACGGTTAAGAGCACTTCTTTCCATATTCGAAGTCTTACATACTCAACGATGTATACTTTTTACCATTGATGAGGGTGTAGAAAGGCATTGGGATGAAAGTTTTGTTACAGGAAGTCATATACTCCACTTTACTCCATCCTCCTGATGATGGTAGACATCGTAATCTGTCGTTACACTACAGCCTTCACAGACTATCTATATCAGCATGGTTCAGACGGAGGTTGTTCTGCTCTCTGAGTAAGAAACCGAATGGTCGCTATGGATACATAATGTATAGCAAATGTTTAGAGTGAGTTATCCAATCTCATGGATGTATCTTACTCCTGGAGTACGTTATGAATAAGTGAGATCGCCGTTGATCCTTCGCCTACCGCGGATGCAACGCGCTTGATGCTTCCTCCACGCGCGTCGCCTACAGCGAAAACACCCGGTAAACTCGTTTCGAGTAAATGGGGCTGGCGGGCGAGGGGCCAGCGTGAAACGCTCAGATTTTCTTCTGACAGATCTGGACCAGTCTTTATGAACCCTTTGCTGTCTAGCGCAACGCAGCCATCAAGCCAACTGGTATTTGGAGTGGCACCAGTCATGACGAATACATGCCTGATCTTGTACTCTTCAGTTTGACCAGTTCGATTATTTTGCCAACGAACGGACTCTAGGTAATCGACTCCGTCTAGAGCCACAATCTCCGTATGCGTCCAAAGTGTGATATTGGGACTCTCTTGGATCCTACGAATCAGATAGCGCGACATGCTCTCAGTCAAACTGCTAGATCTGACTAGGATATGTACAAGCTTAGTCCTCTGAGCTAGGAACACGGCAGCCTGACCAGCTGAATTCCCTCCGCCAACTACGATCACTTCCTCTTCTCTCCCACATAGCTGCGCTTCCACAAAGGTCGCACCATAGTAGACACCTGCACCTTCAAAGCGTGGGAGATCTTGCAATGGTAGCTTTCTATATTGCGCACCGGTTGCGATCACCACAGTCCGTGCAGAAATTCGAACCCCGTTCTCGACTTCAATTACATAAGGTTTGAGGCCGCAGATGAGTTGTGTTGCCTTGGCAATGAGGAATTCCGCGCCGAACTTCTGAGCTTGGATGTACGCACTAACTGCCAGCTCTTGTCCTGAGATGCCTGTGGGAAATCCCAAATAATTTTCGATTTTTGAGCTTGAACCAGCCTGGCCGCCAGGCGAAGTTGCTTCTAGCACAAGAACGTCAAGTCCTTCTGAAGCACCATATACCGCAGCAGCCAGCCCTGAGGGACCTCCTCCGATGACTACAAGATCACGCACCTTGGTCTGGTCAACAGACTCGTTGAAGCCAAGACAGTCTGCGATTTGTTGGTTACTCGGATTTCTAAGCACCACCTGGCCTCGACAGATCAACACGGGTATCTCACTGGCAGAAATTTGGAAACTATCCAATAGCTTCTGTACATCTTGGTCGTGTTCTAGATCTATGTAAGAATAGGGGTGTCCATTGCGCATCAAGAACTCTTTTATCCTAAGCGTACTGGCAGAATATATTGACCCGATAAGAATGATATCTCCAACACCAGCAGCTACTAATTCAACCCTACGGAGAATGAAAGCCCGCGTCAGGATTTCGCCTAGCTCAGCATCGGTCTGTATCAAAGCCATCATTTTTTGGCGATCCAGTTCGATTACTTCACCCTGCTTGGTAGCACGCAAACGAACGAGAGTTCGACGGCCAGAGAGCATGTTGACTTCGCCTGTGAATTCGCCGGGTCCATGAATGGTGATAAGTGTCTCAGCTGCACCGGATGGGCGGACGATCTCGATTTCGCCTGAGACCACCACAAAAAATGGTGTTGCACTGTCTCCTTGTTCAACGAGCACTTCGCCAGACCGTACAGCACGTGTATGTCCGTGCGCAGCAATGCGACTAATCTGCGCTGGTGTTAATTTAGGAAATATGTGTTCAACACGAGAGCTCCTTAGAGGAAGACCTCTTGGGGTATTACTCATACGACTCTTTTCCTGCGGATCGCTTGTTGCAGGTAGGCTCGAACCCCTTCAAGATCTGTGTGACGAATCATGCATTAAGACACCGAGGTTGCAGTCTTTCTCCGCTAAGGGCAGTCTTCGCTACTATCTGAAAGAGGTTAGATGATCTTCTGGTAGGCTCGATAACTCTCTCATTTCTAATCACATTTAAGGGCCCTCAAAACCACACCCAATACATTTATACGGTCGTGCAAACTCTCGATCCATTTGGCACCTCCATATTAACACATAGCCGCAATTAGGACAATAGAATTTTACTGATTCTTCATTAGGCATTATAGGCCTTCCACATGAAGTACAAATAGGAAGCTCAAGTGGTTTAGACATAAGTAACTATAGTGAGGTAACCATATATAAACATGAAAGTTTTGATGTATGATCTAATAGAAACTACGTTTTACTATACGGTTTTTGCTAATAAAACCTTTATTTACTGTTCCATGTTATAGAATAGTGAATTCGAAGGTAAGTTTACTTCTTGGTTGTATGGCAAGGCTGGCCTGTACAACTTAGTATTGTTGTTGCTCATGAATCGCGAATATCGAGAGCTTTAACTTGTGTTAGTGATGAGACAATCTGCGGCAGAAGCCCCCGCTCGTTTTGAGTCCTGTTTCAGTAGCTGTTGCAAGAGTAGTAAATACAAGCTACGGTCTAGGTGCGAATTGCCTTGCCTATGGTATGTCAGGCATATTGCTTTTTATATATGCGAGCTACAAACATGATTCCCTTGTCTACGAACTTCAAGTTCTCAAATATGATGGTCGCTATCGATGGTTCAGAACACTCCATTAAAGCAGCCGAATATGCTCTTGACATAGCAAAGACTTTCGGTGCAACACTTCACGCTGTTACTGTTACGTACATTCCTGAATCATACCATGTAAGGCAAGAAGATGTATTGGAGCACCCAAAACAAATGAGTGATAAGATGGACAATGCCAAAAGTTGGTTTGAGACGTTCAACGAG
>JASHSN010000213.1 GCA_030038695.1 Nitrososphaeraceae archaeon | reverse complement strand
TGCTATCGCTTTCGCGATCGGTAGTCTTAATGTTGTATTACAACCGTCGCCCTATCCAATAGTTAAAGGTACACAAACAAATCTTAAAGTAAGTTTTTATCAGAAAGGAACTAGTACATTGCAACCTCATATCTATTATGACGTTACCATCTCTAGTGCTGGCAAAAAGCTATTTGACGCAACCACACATGCCGGGTATATCGGAAATATGTGGCTACACTCTTCCGAAGGTAATATAACGATACCGTACACTTTCAGACAGCCAGGAGTCTATTCTGTTAACGTAACGTTATTCGGAATTCTGTTCATCCCAGTTAATCCTCTATCTGCAGTGTTTAAGCTTAATGTGACATAAACTCAAGACAACGATATGTTGACGATGTCGCGTCTTTCTACGAGCAATCACCGGCGATTAAAAGATGCAAGCCATTTTCTGGCAGGACTTGCTTATTTGCCAAACCTTGGTCTTTACATCCTGCCCATCTTGTGAGCGCGTATTGTGTCACGACGACCGGTCGATAATATGTTTTATGGTGTAACTATCGAAATACTCTTGAAAAGGATCCTCTTCCAGAAACTTCATTACGATTCAGACCAACATCAACAAGGTATTACCACGACAGTGATGAACTCAAATTCTTATTCTTTGACCATATTCTACAGACACCACCAAATATGAAAATGTCTTAGTTTTACAAGTGCGTATTCTTGCTGTGTAATGTCAGACCTTCTATACAATCCTTCATCACACTTAAATGTCTAGATGCCATTATTATTATATTAGAAGATAGTATGTTATAAAATTTATGGTATATTCTAGGGATACGAACTTAAGGTAGAAAATTTTCCATCTGTCTTTCTGCCCAGGTAGAAAAAGTCAAATATTGTACGGATATTGTTTTACAGTGTCTCAAATGTGGGTGTCGCTTACTCCTTTTACATTTCTTTTATTCATTCTATGCTATGTAATTCTCCTGATTTCTAGTACTATGAAATCGGAGTTTGCTACTTTTGTACCGGGAGTTGCTCTTATGCCTAAAGCAGCAAATCAGCGAATACCTATACAGTCACTGCCATGATGATACTATACATATCAAATCTCTTAAAAGAGAAAATCGGAATATACTTATGGAAAGTCAGAGGAAGTTTCTATTAGATGTCCATTTCGGTATCAAAGATATAATTAGAATTGACTTGTCCATATAGTCAGTTATATGACACTTGACTCTTACATCACCCAATTCTTATTTTCTTACAGAAAGGTCCCGAAAAATAGACTTTGTTACAGTTCCGTCAGTTGCACTGATCCCAAGTGTGTAGTTACCAGAAGGTATGGTAGAATTATTTTTCTCCAATATCAGCTGAACAGATCGTGTTCTACCACTTTCACTATCTTTCATTTTGGTCAAGTTAATGATAGATGTAGGAGAAAACTTTGCAGTTATGTTTGCAAGTCTACCACGTGGTGTCATTGAGCTTGATGCATTGAAGAGAATAAGACTATGGTTATTTTCTTTGTTACCATTCATGTTAATACTATTGACAAGATAACTTGTGTTGCCGGGATTTCTAGCGGTAATTTCAATATTGATTTTTGCCAAGGTATTGTTCTTCGTTCCACTATTAGGTGTAATCACAATCTTATTTGGAGCTGAGTCAATATCAAATGGAATAACTAGGCTTCGGTCTACTACTCCAATCTTATCATGATTAAATTCAGTAAACCATGTCCTATTACTGTTGTTTGGATCGACTGCTAGGGTAAGTACATTCGCTAAGTATGCATCACGAGGATCTCGTGTCGGTACTTCATACTCTGTAAGTGAGGTGTTAGTGGTATTGAAAAATGCTATTCTATTTCCTTCATGCTCATTGAACCAAAAACTTCTACTGCCATTCGCTGCTGCTCTCATCCAATAGGGCAATGTAGTATAGTGACGAAAACTACTTGACGTTGGAAACCTAATAACTGTATGCAAAGCTATCCGATATTCTGTTACGAAGCTTGATCCATGTTCAGTAATCCAGACCGATGATGATTTGTTTTTGGTATCGTTCCCTTCAAACACTACAAGGTCTGCAGGTGTATTCAAGAGTGGCTCCTCTTTGGGAGAAGAATGCGAGGATTGTGGTATTTCTAAAACCTTTACAATATTAACGACACTTCCATTTGCATCAACAATTGGTTTGAATTGTATTATTTTGTTAGATAATGATTCTGTTAACCATATTGAATTTCCTTGTAAAAATATGCCACTTGGGAAAGACCCATTACCTAAGTTAAATTCTTTTACCTTATACTTTGGACTCATATTTAGATTATCATTAATACCGACAGCAGCACTATAGTTCATGCTTTTTATCTTCTGTATGACTCCAAATGTACCTCTGTCAAACGTAGTAAACCATATGTTTCCTGTTTTTTGGTCTACCTTCATCTGCATAGGTGCTACGCTTGTGGAATGAATAACCTGAAATTTTCCTGTATGTGGATCAAATCTCCAGAGTGGATCGGAGCCCCCTTGCGGAATCCATATTGATCCATCATTATCTTCTACTATGGACCACACCATTTCGAATCCCTGACTGGATTGGTTTGTCTCTTCTTTGTTGGTTGTAATTGGATATGACGATATTATCCTGCCTTGTTTCGGATCAAAACTAATCAGGGTATGCGACTTGATGCCGACCGTCCAGACTAATCCATTTTTAGCTACCAGTATAGAATTAGGCCAAGTACCGTTAGGCAGAGAGAATTCCTTTATGTATGGTGTGTCAATATGGGTAGAATTGTTGAGAAAGACTTGACGTATGATTTGATTGTTTGTTTGTATTCGTGATAGTGGTTTTAATTCATGAACTGTATTGGGTTTTTCGGTATTTCCGGCTGGGAAATTTGGTCGAGATGAAATAAAAAAAACCACTCCTACTAATACGGTTATTACAAATATGGTCATAACTGGTTTCAGAGAAGACATCTTGTCCATCCATCCTTCTTTCTCTCTTCCAGTGATAATAACGCCGTTCCTTGTATTAATAAGTTATGCATAAGAATGTGAATGACGCCAGGCTAAAATAAATTGACCTTGGAGAGAAGAGTATATGTTCTATGATTCTACCAGGAATGGATCTAAATTTGATGCAACGAGGACGAATGAAAATGAAATAACCGTTTCTTTTACAACGTTCCCATATAATTGCTCAAAAGGTACTTGTAATATGTCTGTTTGCGATTCTCTCTTTGAACAGGTGGAGAGATATATGCGTAAGATCTGTGGGCATATTTCTCAACAGCGCGATTCCTAGCCGCACAAAGATTGAGCATGCAGAATCAGAACAACCAGAGATGTTTTAGTGCAGTAAACGTATATGGCAAAAGACCTATCCATCAGGTAGATTGAATCAACCGATTGTTCACATATGGTTAGGCTCTGGTGATTGGCTAGCAGTGGGGTTCAAATGCTAGCCAATTATTTATGAACTACGTCAGTTCTATAGTATATTCGTCGAGTGCTCTAAGCTCAGCATTTGGTCATTTGAAACCTAAAAATCTCTATCCAATACCGCTGACGGTTACTTCGTGTTTGCCTACAGGAATAATTAAATCCACATATGTATCTCCCTTCATCATGGTTACTGCGTTCTGAGTGCTTCACTAATAATGGCTTTGATGGTTGGAATGACGCTATTAATACGGTCAAAGAAAAGAATAACCCATGGATTTAGGTGAGTCTGTCTTGTCCTGTATTAGGATAACTAAGGAGAAGACTATGATTTCACAAGAGTAAGGTCATTTGTATTTCTAAGATTGAATACACTCTGCATTAGATACTTTCGGCCGCGTATAGCTAGCTCATAGCTAAGGAACAAATTCTTGAAATAGTATATAATAATGGCTTCAATCTTCGATACATCAAATTGTTGGATGTATCTACGGATTTCTCAATTTTCATTTTAAATTATATGGCCATCAATCTGTATTAATAATAATCAGCTTGCAAGTGAAATTACCCTCTATTAAGATTATATGTGTTTGTGTCTTTATTACATTGTTATTATGTTAATTCCTATCTGCTGACGATTATAACAGGCTTTCGTTAATATCCATTTCCTACGCACATCTGACACACTTACCCCACTACAATGGATATGGGGCAGCTATTGGAAAGTATTATGTCTATGACGCAGTAGACCCTGAATTTACGCCACCATCGGAACCTGCCCAAATCACATTTAGAGGCCATCCGAAAATCAGTTGATATTTGTTGAGTTCTAGACTTACTATATCTGAACGATAAAGCTAAGCCAAACCTAACCCATCTTGTTATTCGTAGTGATATCTGAACTCACAGGTGTTGAATCCGCGTACGAAATACCTGATGTATTATGGGATAGGATTGTATCGTTGCTGCCATCACGCAAGAGAAAGA
>JASHSN010000212.1 GCA_030038695.1 Nitrososphaeraceae archaeon | reverse complement strand
TAAAAGGGTAGGCTGTTTTACCAGCCCCAGCCATGATGCCAGCCCCAGCCATGATGCCAGCCCCAGCCGCCGTAGTAGCCGCCCCAGAAGGCGTTTGCTTGGTGGGTTTCAACTATAGGTGCAAAAGCAATCAGCAATACTAGTGCTACTGTACTGATAATGCCGAATGCCATCGTTGTCTTTGTATTCATGTAACTAATTAGACGGAGTAAAAATATTTATTGTTGGTGTAAGCGCAGCTGCATAATTCAGCTATGAACTCTCAAGAGCGTCAGATATGTTAATTGATTCATCATGGATCAGACAGCAGCAGCTGCTAGATAAAATCGGTTAACGTATTATGGGCCTTGCCTGTAAATCTGGATAGCATTACTTTCTAGTTACTAGATTGTGTAATTATTATAGGTTATTCTACAGAAGTCTATATGGGTAGTCTATTTAGCAATATGAAGTAATTTAATGGTACTGAAGTGACGTTTAAGAACATTCTATAATGTATAACATGAATATGTCAGTTGTGCTAACTATAGAACAACAAATCTGACACACGTAAGAGTTTCTATCATATTTGTGCAGCTAAGCTTGCACCACTATTAAGTAGTTAATTGGTGTGACTATGATAATATAGTATGATCATTGGGGAAAATATGCAAGCAAGTGGTACGTTACATAGAAGGGTAAAGAAGAAGAAGCATACTAGTCTTAAACAGGTCTTTATACTATCGCGTGATGCGCTTATGGAAAGGAAAGCAAGGTCTGCGCTTACAATATTGATGGTTTTAGTAGGTGGTGCTTTGATGGTTACAATTAATGGAATGAGTGAAGGTTCAGCAGCCTTTGCGAATAAGCAATTGGTAAGTCTGGCACCAAACGTAATTTTTGTCAATCCGGGATCGAAGTCAAAGATTTTCCAAGAGGCTCCAGGTCTAGCTACTCAAGCACCACGGCTTCCATTTAATGGTGAAGTTGCAAATACGATAAAATCACTTCCATATGTGAAAGATGTTGTACCAGGATATACAGCACAGGTTCAGCTCAATGTTGAGGGGAATATAGAAAACACTAACGTATTTGCAACGGAAGCCACAGTTGCATTCGGAATTTCTCCAAGCTTGACACTAGTTCCTGGTTCTTCAATACAAAATGATAATCCCAGCGCAATGCTAGTGGGATACGACATAGCCAATCCGCCAGGCTACACCCATAACCCGCTTATAAGAGTAGGCCAGACTCTTACTGCAACCTATGGCGGTACATCTAGGAATTTTCTAGTAACTGGAATATTGAATGAAGCAGGTAATCCTAACGTTGATAGAGTTGTTATAATTAATACAAATACTGGTAATACTTTCTTCCATAGGTTAGGACAATATGATCAAATGATTGTATTTGCGAAGTCAGGTAATGATGTCCAGACTGTTATACAAGAAATGGATAGAGTATATGGTAGTGACAGCTTTGGAATTGTCTCCCCTGCAGCAATAATTCAAGCACAGAAGCATACACAGGCTGGAGGTGCATCATTTACATTGGAAGTTGGATTCATTGCAATGCTTGTAAGTGCCATTGGCGTTGTTACGACTCTTTACACATCTGTAAATGAAAGAAAGAAGGAAATTGGGACTATGAAAGCTATAGGTGCAAAACCCATATTTATTCTGTCCATGTTTTTGAGTGACGCGGTATTCATTGGTTTTATCGGAGCAACTCTAGGAATAGCATTTGGTATTAGTCTTGCATATTTATTATCTACTATTGGAGCTTCAGGAGGAGGGGTCTATATTGCTCCTATCTTTCTTCCAAATGAACTTGTTCAAGTATGGCTTCTATCACTAACCGTAACCCTGCTGGCGGGACTTTTTCCTGCTTGGAAAGCATCGCGTCTATCACCACTAATAGCTATGCGTGTATAATAATGTCCAAAAATAGACGTGTAAGAAATCAGGAACCTCATGAAAGGGAGTTGAACAAAAAGGATATTGTCTAGCAAAAAAGATGAACATGCAATTACTGTTCCTGCCCCAGGAGGATTATCTTTATTATTAGGGCAAAAACAAGAAGCATATAAAACTCTTACCAAAGAACAGCAACGATTTTGGAAGAGAATATTGATTGTAGATGACGATGCAGATCTCACTACAACTTTTAGAGCAGTAATCGAAGATAACAATAACGATGTGGATGCCAAGAAAAGAATTGAAGTATATACGTTTAATGATCCTGTCGTAGCATTGTCAGATTTCAAACCAAATTTCTATGATCTTCTGTTGGTTGACATTAACATGCCACGTATGAATGGATTTGAATTATGTGAGAAGATATTGGCTATCGATATTAATGTGAGTTTGTTTGATGTCTTCTGGTGAAATAAATTGGGAAGCGCTAAGGGAAATACATTCAACGAGGCAGGAAGGATGTTTTATCAGGAAGCCAGTCAATATCGATTATTTACTTGAAAGAATCAGGTCAGAACTGGATTAAGCATGTGTCTAGACGCCACTCTCATAACCTCATGAAAGGGAGTGGATAGTGTATAGTAAATCAGGAACCTCATGAAATGGAGGGACAAAAAGGATATTGTCTAGCAACCGCTGTCTAATTAAAGGACTAGAGAACAAGATGAAGTGTGAGATATGTCATGGAGGGTAGTGCGCAGTTTGAGGTTAGGGTGGTTCAGAACAGGAATCAATATTTGTAATATAGTATATAACAAACAATAATGTTGCTAAATAAATTACCTATCTATGCAGACTTCTGCAGAGATTGAAACTTGCACTTTCCCCTCCTCTTCCAACAGTATTACCAGGTAATCTAGCTATTACAATAGTATTATTAAAGCTATATTTCATGCTATCCCTAAAGAAAATAAAAGAGGAAGAGGTTAGCATAGATTGGGCCCATAGAGTATTAATCAATAGTGTTCGTCAGCAGAGAATGTTAAAGATGATGACAATTGCAGATGATAGACATTTCATCCATGATAACGAAATTGAACTGGTCCAGTTCATAGCTACAGAGATGCAAAAAGAAGGGTTAGACCCGAACAAAAGAATTCTTTTTGCATCTGTTGGAATATATTCTAGGAGAACTTGCCCACCTTCATTTCTGTGTGGAATACTTTCCGCAATCTCCGAAGCATATCCTGGTGACGACCATTCAGCACGAGAGTCAGAATAGTACTTGCTGCTTCCGCTCATGACAAAACAGATGTCGTACACGTATAAAAGCATGGGTAGTAATTGTGTTGCTTCCATACCTGAAGTAAACAACACAACACACGCAAGTTATTAGAACGCGAGGCATCCAAAAGTAATGTACTAGCCGAACAATATCTCGAGAAATTAAGAAAGGAAGAGGTTACCGATCCATAAAGTCATGCCGTTTGACGTAATTAACTATCTATTCCGAGAAAATTTTTTGCTTCAGAACATAGTGTCCTTGTTAATGCTCATAGCTCCTGGTGGTTAAAATGCCTTTATGTGTAAAGGTAAACGTGTACGTTATTTAGCTATAAAATACGTAGTGATAAAAGAGAAGAAACAGGACATTACACTAGGCTACTAAGAATCATCTTTTCCAGGTGCGTTAACCCATGACTGGCCTTCTTAATAGGCGTTCCTGACAACCTGATTTCTACAGCTTCTATATTCGAAATTCAGTTCATAAACTGCGAGAATGAAAATGCACCTAAAAGAATAAAAGATATTCATAATCGTCTCTTTGAGATGGAGAATCTCCAGAAAGAAAGACATGCGTCATGGTTAGAGAATTTCTACGATTTGATCGTTGCGATTGTAGTTTTTCAGCTGAGCTCAATTCTTAATCATAATGTTTCAGTTTCAGGATTTCTGGTGTTTGTTGCGCTATTTGTACCTGTTTTTTGTCGTGGATAGGAGTTACCTTCTATAATTCAAGGTTTGAAACTGATGATTTAGGACACCGTCTGTTAACACTTTTGCAA
>JASHSN010000027.1 GCA_030038695.1 Nitrososphaeraceae archaeon | reverse complement strand
ACGCAAATTGGCAATATTACGAGTTACAAGGAAACAATAAAAGAACATAAACAAAAGAACTAATACAACACGATAACTCGTCATGTTCTTATAGGTGCATGGTATCTGCTTTGTCATGAGCAGAAGCATCAAGCACTATTCTGATTCTGGTGCTGAATGGTCGTCACCAGGATATGCTTCGGAGTACTTGGAGGTTTCAGAGAGTATTCCACGCAAAGATGAAGGAGAGCAAGTTCTCCTAGAATATATTCCAATAGATGCAAAAAGAATACTTGATTTAGGAACAGGAGATGGCAGACTAATTAAATTGATAAAACGACGACAACAGCAGTCGCCAATATCATCATTATCATCACCTAAATTTATAGTAGTTGATGTTTCACCGACTATGCTAGAAAAAGCCACAAGTTACTTTAAAGACGACAATGATGTAAGCATAATAGAACATGACCTTTCATATCCCATTTCAGACAAATTAATAACAGAAGAAGTAGGACGGTCAGAAATACAATTTGATGCAATAATTTCTGGACTTGCAATACATCATCTGAAGCATGAACGCAAATACTCGCTTTACAAGGAGGTTTACGATTTGTTAAAGCCTGGGAGAGTTTTTTGCAACTTAGACCGTGTTGCTTCGCCTACAGAACGTCTTCATAAACAATTCTTGGTAAAAACAACATACAAAAAGGAAGATAAATCCAATAAGTTATTAGACACGCAAACACAGCTTAACTGGCTTGAAGAGATTGGTTTTATAGATGTAGACTGTTATTGGAAGTGGCTCGAATTAGCATTGTTAGTAGGCATTAAACCTCTGTGAGTCGTGCCTATGTGAGTATAATTCTGTCTCAGTATCGTTGTTTATTGTGTAAAATTCTTCCGCCCTTTATCTTACCCAAAACAAGTTTATATTCTGACTTCCAGTCTCATACAATTAGGCTAGGAGATCAAATTGCAGAATTAAAGGGGAAAATAACTGGTCAAAGAGTCGTGTAAGCGGATATTGATGATTACATCGATCTCGATGGGTCAAAAATCTAGTGACCCTACTAGATGTAGGGGTGACGGCTTGGAGTCGAACTTCGACTGTACTGGAATGATAATGTAGCTACTTAGTCTTATTGATATAATAGTAGTTTCCGTCGTTTCCAATACCTTCTAGTGTTCTTTGTTGGTCATAGATTTTCAGCTTCACTTTTGAATTTACGGTGACATGACCTCAATGCGGGTCTATAGTACCGTTCGTTAGCACCCAATTGCCTTGAAATAATGATGATAGCAATTGATGTTGCTGGTCTGGGAAAATACCATTAATAACATCCCATAGACAATCCTTTAGGTCTTTCTTACACCATGCTTGCCATCCAGCTATGTAGCCATCTGTACAGGCAGTTATATTACTTGTACTTGTGGTTGTCCCATAGTCCACGTTGTAGATAGATCAGAACCAATGTAGCTTGACGGTTGATCAGCACCTTCTGTTTGGACTTCGTTATATGCGTCGTATCTGTATTTGTATGAACGTTCGTTTGATGCATACGCTAGAGAGAAAAAAGCTAGCACAACTATTATTCCTAAGGGAAGTAGCTTTATATTTCGTCTTTATCAAATTCTCTTATTTCTGGATGTCTTTTTATTTCATGTGGAAATAGACATGACAATCGATGGGACATCTCGTCAATATCGAATCGGGATAGTTTGTTGTCAGACGGCATATCGATACTTGTCGAACCTTCCATATATTGCTTGGTGAACGTTTGTATGGAATTGAAGCAAGTTCTGGTTAGTCTCTGCTGGCTTGTACCAAATTATGGGTCTATACATATCCAGTGCAATACGCCGGAATCAAGGGGAGCACATGCACGGACTGATTATCCAGCTAGAGATGATCTGAATTTCCTGAAGCATACACTAGCATATTATAACAAGCATTCGCCAAAAATATGTTGGTACCCAGTAACTATCACTCGCTATGCTCCAACGGAAAGAAAATATTAATGGGCGCATGAAACCAAAACATATCGATGTGGGTAAAGGAAATGGACATTATCTTCAGGTAAAGATAACGAGGATCATGAGTTCCTAATCAAAAAGGCTAAATGAACATGACTACTCTTGTTCGGCCAGATATAGTAAGTCAAATAGGCAGCACTCCTCTTGTAGAGCTGAGTTCGTTTTCCACAAGCAGACTAAAGTTCTTTGCCAAGCTAGAATGGTTCAACCCTTTTGGTTCGGTCAAAGACAGGGCTGCGTACTGGATGATAAAGGAGGCTGAGAGAAAAGTGCTGCTGAAGAAAGACAGAAGCATCATAATAGAGCCTACATCTGGTAATACAGGTATCGCTACATCTGGTAATACATTCTGCCGACAGTAAAAGAGGATAGGTGTCTTTATACTTGGGGTAGGTATCTTATCTCGAAATTTGTGAAATCTTCAAACTTCAAATCTGAATCTTAATATCATTTTGTCGTACTTTCATTCTTGAAGGTCTTTATTAAATAATTCAGCTATTTTCTTTTCATTCTTTGAGAACCCTACGAGATGCCTTCTTAACAACTGTATTCCCAGCGATGGATCAACACCTTTTGGGCATACAACACTACATGACGAAGGAAAATGACATCTCCATACTCCATGTTGATTATCAACTATATCCAATCTTTCGTTGATTGCATTATCTCTACTATCAGCCACATATCTATACATCTGTGCAAGAGCTTGTGGACCTGGGAATTTTAGATCTGCTCCAGCGGTTGGACACGCTGAGTAACATAATCCACACTTTATACAATATGAGAATTGTAAATATTTATCTAGGTCTTTAGGAGTTTGTTTGAATTCTCCAAATTCTTTATTTTTGCTATCATCTTCCTTTTGTGTTATTTCGGTTTTAAGTTGTATATCAGCAAATTCATTATGTATGAATGGTTGCATGTCCTTGTGATGATCAAAAAATTGTGAAAAATCTGTCACTAGATCGCGAATATGGGGAAAATTTGATAACGGAGTACATGTAATCGTATCTCCCTCCAATTGTGAAACGTTTGTATAACAAGCAAGTCTCGGAATCCCGTTGATCTTCATTCCGCAAGATCCACAAGAAGCCATTCTGCAAGAATACCTTATTGCTACGCTTCTATCAAGATAACTTTTTGCATACAAAAGTGCGTCAAGAACAGTCGTCGAGCGTCTCACCGGAATTTCAAACTTATCATAGTGATGTTCAGTATCACCTCGTACGGTATTTTTGCGAAATACATTGATAAGGATCTTGTCACGTGTGGTTATCTTACTTCCCTCAATTATTCTGATATGAGTTTGTCTTGCTCTGGTAAGCATCTTTATTTTTCCAATAAGATTTGGCATTCTTACTCTACTCGTCTGTATTCATATAAATTTTACAAGACGATATATATCTATATATTATCATTAGCTTTGTCAACTCTTGTTTTTGGTAGACGTTATATTTTTGACACTTTTACAATTTAGTTTTTGAATCGCTGAAGTTATTTATCCTTGGGTTATATCCAAATATATGGAATTCGAGATCCCAGAATCTTTAGAATTAGAACACGAAGAACTTCATAGACAACTTGTTGATGCAGTCAAAGAAGGTGGTAAAGTAGGTGAAGCGGCAAAGGCTGTTGCAGAGGTCCTACATCCACATTTTGAAAAGGAAGAAGAATATGCATTGCCGCCTTTAGGTTTATTATCTACTTTAGCAAAACAAACCCAAATTGGTCCAGAAATGAAGAGTATCCTTACTATGACAGAAAGGTTGAAGGCCGATCTTCCAAATATGATCGAAGAACACAATGGAATTGTCACAGCGCTAGAGCATCTGATCGAAGTGGCAGAGAAAGAAAATAAACCAGGTATTATACAGTTTGCAGAAAAACTCAAGCTTCATGCCAAGATCGAGGAACAGGTCTTATATCCTACTGCCATTTTGATTGGGGAATATTTGAAGTTGAGATTATGATCAAATAAAGATCACTATGTTATACACTGCATATTTAAATTATCCTCGTAAAGTATATCGTTATGACACTGATCGGATGGTTGAGCTTCAAGTGCGGCTCTAATTGATTAATTAATTACATATTTTATGAGCACGTAATCCTATCGATGCCCTAGTCGGGATTGTTGGATGGTATTGTGATCCCATGTGTATCTTTCACATGTTTGATTAGTTCTTTCTGATTAGCCAACTCCTTTCTACATGCACCACAATATGACTTTGATGAATTGCAAGCTCGGCGTTGTCATTTAATTTCTCAGAACACTCATCACATTCTATTTCCATTAACTTTTGAATATGAATATTTGATAAAAGCTTTCATGTTATTGGCATCCTCTCCTTAAGAAGGAGGCAACGCTATATTATGAAACTCTGGAAGCGTTCGACGGGAGGCAGATTATGTCAAGAAATCACACAAAACATATCCGTATGGTTTTTCTAGATCAGATCGTTGTTCACGAAATATTTAGAGAAGGGATAGAAGAACCAAAATTATAACAAATTGGGACCAATCTGTAAAGTAGATGTGGGATGTGAGATGTCTTGTACTTACAGCCAATGGCGGCTAATAGCTTTCACTTCCAGTTAGAATTGGAGATCAATATGACACGGCGAACAAGCCCAGCCGCCCTTGTAACTTCAAAAGCATTTTCATAATGTCTTTCTTCAATTTTTTGAAGTAAATAGTCGTTAAAGATGTACGCGTTACGGCTCACCTACCAACAATAAATCTTATATTAGTAATAGGTGAATCTCATTTCGGTTCCTTTTGCACGTTATTAGACATCACAATAACACGAGTAAAAGAACAAGGAAAATAACAACTACTATTACATTTCGTATTGATACAGATACTATAAACAAATTACGCACCGAGTCGACTATGCACGATAGAAGCTTAAATACTTCTGTTAATCAAATCTTAAAAAGTTATGTGCAATGGGACACGTTTGAAACGCGAGCTGGAATAATGCCTTTAGCTAAACCTGTGGTGGCACAACTTCTTGCATATGTCAGTAAAGACGATATTACAAATTTGGCAAAAAATGTTGCCAAGAGCGCAGTACAGGATATCATGTTAGTGATGAAAGGAAAGATAGATTTGGATTCATTTTTATCTTGGTTTGAAACTTTAATGCAGAAGTCATTTATTGAAATTAATCATACAGTGGAAAATGATGATACCACTCATAGATATATTGTGAAGCACAATCTCGGAGAAAATTGGGCCTTACTTATTAGGAATCTGCTTCAAATAATTTTTAATGATCTGCTCGGAATAAGAATTGAGATTATTAATCTATCAAATACGACACTCGTGTTTCAATTTGAAAATAACCAGACAAGGAGCGACCAATGAGCTACCTATAATTTATTCCATCTAGTAGTCATATACGAGGGACTGAGACTTGGCAACTACTAAAAAATGAATGGATAAATTTAACTGATATTTTTTTGCTATATATAGATAAACATATTTCAGTTTTTACTTTTCCTACCTCTTGAAATCGCTTGGAGTATTGATAATGCTAAACCCGGTCTTCTTGTAGGCGAAAGATACATAGCTAAATCGGTTACCGTTACTATTCCTGTCGCTACATCGGATTCAGTAACGATTGGAAGCCTACGGATTTTGTTTTTGAACATGGTTTGTGCTGCTTCCTCTACAGTAGCTGTAGGTTTTGCAGTGATAAGCGGGTATGAAGCGAAACTTTCAAGCAATGTAGCACGAAGGTAAACGTCTTCTTTTTTTGCTAGCCCTCTTACTAGATCTCTTTCTGTTATTATACCAGATGGTTTACCTTGTTTAGTTACAATAACACTTCCTACCTTCTTTTCAGTCATTAATGCTGCTGCGTCACCAACAGTTTTTGAGACATCTATGCACACCACACTACTAGACATTATTTTGTCTAATTTGGTGATGCTTTGTTCTACTAATAATTGCAAACCTTCTGACTTCGCTAATTCATCGGTTATACCTTGCACTTCATTAGGAGACATATCAACCTGTTGAGCTATGTTCTTGACAGAAAGATCTGAATACTGATACAAAGAAGCTATTACTTGTCTTTTACGACAAAATTCCTCTCCTTCTCCTTGCATAGTATCGTTACTACCACTATCTTTTAATTTCATTATTCATCGTACCTGTTGAATTTTAATATACAACTGTTTATTATTGATAAGGAATACAGTGTAATGCACTGCAAATCAGAGATTGAAAAAAGGTCAAGAAAATTGTGCGCACAATATTACCATACAAGCTTCTCAAGGCCGAGCGCATACTAAATCTGCCATTGTCAGATTTCTCTATTGTCAGATTTCTCTATGCGTTATTGAATCGATGATTTTCTTACCATTTT
Source organism: Nitrososphaeraceae archaeon (assembly GCA_030038695.1). Lineage (GTDB taxonomy): Archaea > Thermoproteota > Nitrososphaeria > Nitrososphaerales > Nitrososphaeraceae > Nitrosopolaris. The sequence goes on along the minus strand of JASHSN010000027.1, from coordinate 4,260 downwards.
CGTTAGACTAACATAACTCTATCTGCACTAAATCAATTGCAAATAATTGCAAAATATCTTTACACTTTATAAGAGTCACTCTCAAGAATTAAGAGCATGCCAATAGATCGATACTTTCCAAGAAACCATCAGGTAATCGGTAAACATAGACACAGCGATGGTCAACATTATCATTTTGTTTGGGGCCCTGGAAGACTTGCGGATGCTGCTGAAAATAAAGATGTAATAGCAGCTTATGCTGCAAGAAATGAGGAACTTGTCCCTATAGGTGTACATGGTACTATGGTTGCTGTTGATTGGGATTGCTGCATTGCAGACGGCTCCTGTATAGATGTATGTCCTGTCAAGTTATATCAGTGGTATAGAACAGATAACGATGTACCTGCAGTCGACATGGCTAATGCTACAAGCAACGGTGTCGGTAGTACGAACAAAGAAGATAGAGTTGATTATACAGACAAGTCCGAACCAATTAGAGAACAAGACTGTATATATTGCATGGCTTGCGTCGCTGTCTGTCCTACACAATCAATTAAGGTAGAACAGTCAAATACAGAATTCCATGAACAAGCATCACAGACTTTCACCTAGGTGGCATTGGCAATAGTAAAAGAGAAAAGAAAGGAGCTATATTAAAGAAATAGATAAATGTCTTCGATTAAGAGTGAAAAGATACAACAGTTCGAACTAGGCCCACTTTGGGAAGGTCACAGAGAAATGTTAGGCAAATTAGTGAAGACAGAAATGCCTTCAAAGTCGAGATTGCATTATACGGAAGTAGTTGCACATAGACATCCGGAAACAAACAATCTCCTAATAAAATATGGACTAATCAATTTTGTCAATAACAAAAGGAATTTCCTCAGAATACATGCAGAGATGATGCCAGATTATACACTTAATCAAGAAGAAATAATCTTTGGTGACAACCTTCACGTGGCAAAAAAGACAACTTTAAGCGACAATCAAATACATGACGGGCATAGAGAATGGTTGAAGAATCTATTTGATAAACATTCTAAGCCATATCAGTAGAATAGGTTCATGGAACTAAGCCATATCAGTAGAATATAATCTACCGCTATATCAAAAAATGTTAAACTGTGTTTTTTCAATTCCCATTAATAATATCGAACAATTAGGCTCCTAAGCAAGAAGGAATTTATCAGGAACCATGGATGAAAAGCATTGGTTGAATTGATTGCTGCATTTGATGTCTTTGATACAATGGACAAGTGAGGAAAATGAAAATACATGTTAATGGTACTCCTTATAATATAAAAAATATCGGAGAGAGAGTGTGGTTCGACAATAACGAAATCACGATAAAGTTAAGCGAAGATGAAATTATAATATAAGGACACACCTTTTACATAGATTTCATAGAGCATGGTGATCCCTCCTTCGTTATATTAAATGGCATGGCTTACGTGGTATCAAAAAACTCCTCAAAGACAGAATCAATAAAGGAGGTAAAGATGCCTATGAGTGGCAATATAACAGACGTCTTAGTGAGAAGTTAAAGAAGAGATGTAATTGCAATTCTGCAGGCAATGAAAATGGATAATCAGATTAAGTCACCAAGAAACGGAAAGATAAAGGATATCAAAGCCTCAAAAACCACTCTGTCAAGGGAAGTTAAGATATCATGAAATCTTTCAAATATCTTATACGGCAAGAGTTTTAAAATGTCTGAATGCAATACAATGCATAGCATTCTTTACGTCATTCGTTTAATAGGAAACTACACGTTGGATAATCTCATTTCATCGATCTCGACTGTTATGTTTGATATCATCCACAATCATTCAAATCAATTTCTATCAGCAATAGGGGATATTCGAAGAATCTAGTGCATTGCACTGCAAACCAAGTAGTTATTTAACACATGAATTTTCTGATAACAGATTGTGTTGTGAAAAACGACTGTCTAAACGTCATCAAACCAAATAGAGACAGAATACTTCTAGACAATGAAGACCTAGTCTACGACTATTTTAGGCTAACATTGAGAAAAGACATACGTCATGTTTTGGATCTATTTACAGAAGATGCTATAATTCACGAACCCTTTAGTAAACCGGAGGACAGTGGATTAAAGATGAACACTATAATAACGACAACGATGAGATTGTATGACTTACTTCATTGTCCTTATTGTTATGAAGACCGAATTGAGTGGATAGACTGTTATCATAACAAAAGTAACGTTACGTGTACATTTCGATCAGGACAGAAAATAATGCTTCGATCTATTTTTAAATTCGGCTATGATAGTAAAGATAAGTTTCACTCAAACAATAGAAGAATCAATTTTTTGCATATACAACTCATACGATAAGGCATTTCCACCTGAATAGAAAGGGAGAAGGTACTTCTATATTAACGGACTAATTCAACTTTCCTAATATCTGTCATCTATCATAGATATTAGCTTTTAATTATTCTACATTCCTCCCAATAGTGTTTTCATTACAATGTCCCAAGGCGTAATTATGTAATTATGCTCACCTTTTTCATTCTCTTCTAAGATCAAGCATGGATTGTGTATATCCATCAATAGTTCTGCAGCCCTACTTACAGTACTGTTGGATTTAACAGTAGTTGGAGAAATTATATCTAGGTTATCAACTATGTTGAGGTCTGCTAATCGTGCAATCCCATTTTTGCGCAAAAATGTTCTTCCATCATGACTTAGTAAGAACTCGAGTATCTTTCTATCATTTATAATACCTGGCAAATTATATTTTATTCCGCTGTTTTCGCTCGTAACATCATCATGAGCAGAACCTTCTTGTCTTATTCCGATATTTCTAATACCATTATTCATCATATGGTATAATGCAATTCTAATGCCGGTGTTGCCATCTAGGGATATTAATTGAGAAGATAATTCTCTTATTGTGTTGTTAAGATTAGCTTTTGCAATTAGCGGTAGAATATCTCTTATTGTGAGTGATGCAGCTACAACCTTAACGTCGTCTAGCTCATCCATCTTATCCTCCTTTTTTGTTAATATTGGAATAAAGGCAAACCTTGTTCTCTCAAAGACTTCCAATGCTTCTTTTATGGGAGAATCCATTTCTAGAAGTATTACAGATCTATCCATTATTTGTGAAGCTTTTTTTTGCAAACAATCCGGATAACCAGAATCCAGAATACTAGAAATAATATGTTTACTGCTAATTCTACCTACAGGTCCCTTTTGTACTTCATCGATTACTATTATTCCATCTACATATATCTGAGGGCCTATTGCGAAAAATGTCGCTATTTGAAGCATTTGTGTATTTGATTCAACAAACAAAAATGGTCGTCTAAATATATGGGGAGCTGCATCTTTTATTCGAATATCTGATAGGTCGTTCATAAAAATACAGAAATGAATGTTGTTATTACTCCGATTTAGTATTAATTGATTTCTTATTAAGATCAATTATCATTGTTTACGACCTCCGCAAAATATCCGAAAACCAATATTGACTAAACTGGTCGTAAACCGTTTTATGTTCTACTAATAGTTTATCATCTAGCAGAATAGGAATAAGATCCTGATTATTCATTAGTGTTCTGAAAATGTCTTTATCTGTGATTATACCAACCATTTCGTCACCATCAGATACTACAAGTCGACGAATGTTCTTTTGTTGCATAGTTTGAATTGCATCTCTTACTGAGCTGTTTATTGAGACATTGACCAATGGTTTACTCATTATGTCGCGTAGTCGCGTCTGTAACAAGCGTAGTGGCTTTAACGATCCTAGCATTCGTACTATATCTCTTTCCGTGATTATCCCAACTGGTTTAGTATTATTATTGTCACTTTGGCTTACAATAATGATACATCCAATATTGTTTTCATACATGATTCTACAGGCTATTAAAACATCTTGATCTTCTTTTTCGGTTTTTACATCTCGAGTCATGATACTAGATACCGAGATGGTTTCTAGACTATTCAAACGATTTTCTCGATATCCTATTGATGTGGTAGTATATTATATATTGGAATGTTGTGCATTGCACTGCATTCGAGCCTTTTTGAAAAGCTTATGTATTAGAAAAATATATTTATGTATGGCGCGAGGGAATGCTCATAGTAATTTTTAAATGTCACCCCTCGTTGAAGACGTACTAGCGTGATTGATGCACCTACGGACAGCGGAGTTAGAGAAAAGGAAACATATTCAGCTAAACCAAAGAAAAGCCAGAGTATCACTTTTAGGTTAGATTCTAATACATTAGATGAACTACAACGGG
>JASHSN010000211.1 GCA_030038695.1 Nitrososphaeraceae archaeon | reverse complement strand
AAATCCTTTTAATTTGTTCTTCTGTACTATGGTAAGTTTGAGTCTGGAAGGATGATTCACAGAATGAGAATATCTCCTTTGCTAAGCTTTAACTATTTCTGAATCTAGGTTATGTAACGAACAAATAACGACATAAATTCAGACACTTCACTTAGCAATGGCAGCAACGACAATCATAAGACACGCATACGCAGATTCCATGGTACCAGACGCGGAATACCAGGGGATAAGAACACGAGTTATCAAGGATCCTTTCATGTGAGTCCGGGGTTCCCTTCTCTGAGTATACCTGCTGGATATCCACCATGGACCCCGCTCTGCCTACCTGATAATACAAAGACACAGTCTGATCACTAGTTTGGAGTACAATCTATTCCAAACACCCTTTTTTTACTGCCGTGTTCTTCCGGAAAAATCCCGATGTATTATCTATTGCAGTAAGAGATTATTTTGTTCATCCTCAATAGGTATTTGACGAACAGAAGCGCATTTGACATGATTTATTGTAGCCATATTGTATAGCCGTCAACATGGATCAGATGGGACCTATTCTAGTACTAGACATGTACAAAGCTTTGTCGATTCATAAAATTAGACAAAAATATCGACATATACGAGACACTATAACTTATAAGACAGAACATGGCCTGACAAGAAAGTACTTATAAGACAGAACGAGAACTCGCTCTACAATGCACACACAACAGAAGGAGTATCTGTAAAGATCATAGATTGTCATGATAATTGCATAACGGTTAAAATCAATAAAGTGGAAAAAATAATTGTTATCATGCCTTTAGGTTTACCTATGACAGGACTGGTACGAGGAACTAATCTATCTTGGAGATTTGTAGGTTGTCCTTGTTGATTATTAATCCTATCAAGTCTTTGGAACATCAATTCCAGTAACCATTTTCGCGTTTCGACACTGTATTCTATATAATTTTCGAGAAGCAGCAGTGTTTCAAGTGAGGTAGAGCCAGTTTCCATGGCGGCATAATATGATATGCTACACAAATTCGTTTGGTATGGAGCACCATTTACATGAATGATAAGAAAAGATAAGTGCATTACATCTACGATATTAACCTTTATTGCCTAAAACAAAGCCGCTGAATAACGTTCCTGGATGAGTGGTGTCGATAATTACTTGAGATAGGAATTGGAACCGGATTAATAATCAAAACTACAGCGGGGCCTTGACGGTGTGTCAGGATTCACATTCTTTTTCTGAAACTGTTAATTGAATGGATCTTGTAGAAACGCTGCACTGTCAACCATGAATCAATAGTCATAACTACAGTAACAGGCAAACACTCATACGAAAGTATGTAACAATGTATGTGTACGTTGTTTAGCTATAGATTAGGTAGTGTAATTACTACTACGACTGTAGATTTGGAGTAATAAAACTGAAGCAGTTACATAAACTTCGTGTGGCAATAATGAAACCAACACAAATGCTACGGGCAATGAAAGCCAGACAAACACAATCAATGTAGGACCAGCATCAGTAGACCTAACCAACACAACTTGGACTATATACAATGCAACTAGCGGGTCAATTGGATCTATAACATTCAAAGCATACACTGTTGAAAAATTACTACTAATCCTCCTCCGACCTACATACGTCACCTTCACGGTAGGATTTTGGAGGGGTCATGGAGCATGGGTACTGCGGTAGGCCAGGTGTTAGAACTATGTTCTTTACATCCTCATGTAAGTCAATCTGGATGCACAGATCTAACTATTACAACGCAAAGTCCTAACTACATAGAACTACAAGACAGTCATGGAGATACAATACGTCTGATGCGAAATGGCATGCCACAAATCGCCAAGACTGAGACGGACTGTTCGCGAACCGATTAACCATATCCTAACTATAAAACATCTCAGTATCACAGACGGAGGATAGACACACGGTCTCCCTCTTTTCTTATGTGGTTTTCGCCAGGATATCAGATCTATTAGATATAGAATGCTAATTAAGATCGATTCTGAAGTACTTATTGCAGCTAGCCTTCTTTGGGTCGTTCGACAATCTGCTGTAATCGCTATATACTCTACAGCGCATAGACGGTATACTGTATGAAACTACCTACTTATTCAATACTATTATTCGTTGGGTTCTTTTTACTATGTTAACACTAGGAAAAAGATGGGATTGTCCTCTTTATCACGTAAATTTCTTAATTTGTAGGCGATGTTTCTGGTGTGCCTCAAAACTTGATGCATCTCGTGAATTGACCGAAATGTGCCCCATATGTGATAATGATGATAAAAGTATTGAGTCACTACCAGTCGCAGATTCGACAATTTCGGAGATTCTATCTACCACACTTTATCTGAATTCTGATTTGTAATCACATCATACTTAAACTTCTATTTCCATCTTCTTTTCGTGTGTTTCACTTTAGCCCGGAAGATGGTATTACGACAGTATGCTAGGCTAAGCATTTCTCTTTTCTGTTATAGTAACGAACTTCTGATTCAGGTTTTGCTGCAATATGTCAGGCCTACCTACGAGTCCTATTAGCTTGTGTTTATCGTCTACTACTGGGACTAATATAATATCTCTTTGAAGTATAATATCAATTATCTCCTTTATGTCTGTATTCTGCTTGACTGCCATTGGATTTTTTGTCATTATGTCTATGGCTCTAACACTGTCAAGGTTTTTGCCTTGTCTTATAGCCCGCAAGATATCAACTGCTGTGACCATACCTATGAGTTTAATATTATCGTCAACAACAGGTAAGCCGTTAAAGTTTCCAATAATGAGCCTAACGCTAATCTGCCTGGCCGTCGTACTCTCACGAGCAGAGACTATATTTTTTGTCATAATATCGGAGGCCTTCGTTATACAGATTTCACCTTGGAAAATATCCATTTTAGGATATTAAAAGTATAGTAAAGAAGATGATAGGTTTTTATGATAATTTACATATTCTGGCTACAGTCTAGTCGGGGATTTTGAGCTGGATTTGAGACATTGCACAATGATAGAGCCAGCCCAGACATGCCAAACCCCCGAGACCATAGTCACATTGGTGCAGATGACTATAGGACTGTAGTTTGATGACAACTACCTAAGAACAATATTGTTCGTTCTTTATATCCGTTGTAGTATACTCGTCGAATGTACTATTTCAACTACTATCGCGGTCAATTTATAGCTGCAATATTGGGTTGCGAAATTGGGTCAAATTTGTCTCTCATACCGTTTCTTACGAATGTGTTAGATTCTATCCAGTCCGAAAGGAAAGAAACACTAGAAAGAATGTAGTAGTATGGGGTAGTTTTTTCTTAACAGGTTGTTTACGACTAGCTTGGCCCGAATTCCCTAGAAGCGTCCGCACCGTCCCCGTTTGAAAGTAATGATGCAAATGATACAAAAGAAAAACAGTTAGATATTCCAAGGTCTTCAGTACCAGTCTTGATAGCCTAATAGACGAAAGCTATAGACCAGAACAGTCGCAAGTTGTAGCTACTATGTACTACTAGATCAGAAAATGACTCACCGAATCGACCCTCATCTTTTAGCCCTGGGTGTCTACTATGAGAGCGATCCCTCCACAAAACATTCTATCATTGGAGGACAAGGTGGTCGGATCCGATATAGAGATTGAGATTCTTTCTGTGGAGGTTTTGCAAGGGCAAATTCAGGATATATACTGATTCAAATCATTTATCTATGAGAAAAATAACCGAAGAATCTGGTAATAGATGGACGAATTTCAGGAAGCGGATACATCTTTGAGATTTAGCAATAAGTATATCTAGCATTAGTAACGAAGGGATCTCAATCCCTCAGAACCGTTATTCCAAGAAGTATTGTAGAGAAACTTGGACTAGGACCACAGATATGTTAGAATGGTTAGATATTAAAGGTCAGATCGTTGTAAGAAAATTATGATTGCTCAGTCAACTACCATCTGTTAGAGCCCGTCAACTCTTTCAATATCGGTAGACTTATAGTGATTTTCAACTTATTATATAACATATATGTTGTCGGTGGGGAGACGATAAATGATAACATCCATACGAGAAAAATGTATCATATGTGCAAGAGAGGGCGCCAATGGTGGTCTATGTGGTTATTGTGAAAAATTTCATCTTCCTTATCCAGACTGTATTGATCCACAAGCAGAATGCTCCGTCTGTTTCAAGATCTTTTCTCTATGGTCGGTATGTCATATTATAGAAGATAGGGTTATTCTATGTGCATCATGCTACAAAAACGATAGGTCTTTACATAGACAAAACCGATAGACAGTATGGCAGATCCTCAGGAGCACTAAGAGGCCATCCGAAAATCAGTTGATATTTGTTGAGTTCTAGACTTACTATATCTGAACGATAAAGCTAAGCCAAACCTAACCCATCTTGTTAT
>JASHSN010000026.1 GCA_030038695.1 Nitrososphaeraceae archaeon | reverse complement strand
ATTAGTACTAGTATCACCATTATTAGCATTAGACGTGGAATGAACTAAGGAAGCTACATCTGTCACCATTCCATTTCCTGATGAAGTCGAAGGCGAAGTCGATGATGATGACGATGCTGATGTTGCTGGTGGTGCTGATGTTGCTGGTGGTGCTGATGTTGCTGGTGGTGCTGATGTTGCTGGTGGTGCTGATGTTGCTGGTGGTGCTGATGTTGCTGGTGGTGCTGATGTTGCTGGTGGTGCTGATGAAGCAGGCGATACCGTTAATCCCGTTTGAGGGGAAATAGGTAATATTTGAAGTCCTATTAGCTGGTTTGTACTCTGTTTATTGCCATATGCATCATCATACGACAGCGTTAAAGTCAAAGTTTGTGTTGTACCGGCTGCCGCAATGGAAGGATAGATATCTAGTGATATTGGTTTTGACCCACCGGGGGGAACGGTTCCAATATTGAATACTTTAGATCCAAGAATTGCTGTTGAGGAAGACGTAGGCTGTGCAGCTACTCCAGCGCTAACATTAGAAGCAACAGTAATAGTGGTAATAGCTCCAGCACTAGTAACTGTAGCCGCAGTTACACCGCCAATATTAGCAACAATTCCCCGACCTATTGCAGAACCAACATTCTTAAGTGACAAAGCAACCAAATTAGGATATCCTGGAACAAGATTTATTGCCTGAAGTGATGATGTAGAATTTATTAACGAAGAAATATTCGATAACGAAGATAATGGCGGTGAATAAGAAACTAGATCTAATATAACCTTTCCAGTTATTGAAAAGGGTACTGCTATTATTTCTGATCTTACAATCTTTCCTCTCAGTTCGGTAACCTTAACATACCCTAGTTTTAAAGCAGAATTATATTGCTTCCCTACTTGAGCATTTCCTAATACTTTTACTGCAAAATAGAGCGTAAAGGAGTCTCCCGGTTCAACAACTCCGTCGAAGCTAGATAGTGCAGTCTGTGGATTCGATCCGGGAATACTACTACAGCAAGGGGTAATAAGAGGTTCGAATCCTTGTGGAAGCTCTAGTGAACTGGTTATCCCAGTTATTGCTGAAAATCCTTGGTTGACTAATGTTACGGCAAGGAGAGATGGACCTTCTCCTGGAGCGACTTCTTGCTTAACTACCGGTTGAAGCGCTAAATCAAGAGCCGGTCCTGAAGGAGAGCCAGTAACGAACTCATTTGTAAGGGAGCCTGACCCTGTAATAGAATTAAGCAAGCGCTCTAGTCCAGATTGGGTGCCAGCAACAAACTGGTCTTGTGCTGTATTGGTAGTCCAATAAGAGTTTACAAAACCGATTTGAACAGGTCCTCTTATGTTGGTTATTAACTTTTGAACATTGACGCTTGTATATGGATTAAAATTAGTCGAAACAGTCTTACTCGCAGATGCAGTTACATTAGCGTGACTAGTAACATTAGTAGTATTAATATCATCTTGTGGGTCTGTTTGACTATTCTTAGTGGGAGAATCAACTGTCCAGAGTTTTAATGGGGTTTCTTGATGTTGCATTTGTCCAAATGGCTGTGTTTGTGAAACTTGTCCTAGAGTCGTTCCGGTTAAAACAGTAGACCCAGACAGAATTGAAATAAATGCTAATGCAAAGCTAAAATTAACAATCTCTCTTCTATTAATATTACTTTTCAAAATTAACAACCTCTCTTGATTTTTCCTTAAGTATAGCATAGTCTATCAATAATGTCAATTCGGAATTATTAATAGTCATAACGGAAATGTCATATTCATGATTATTATAAAAATCGGCTGATTTTCTAACTAAAGGATTCCTAACAAGAATACGAATATAGTCTTATAGGAGAGGTCGCAATTGACCTATGCCAATTTGGGCTTATAGAAGCCACCCAGAACTGCTGAGTTTCTTCCGACAGGGGAAGCCGATTTTAATCGATGGTAGCTCACGGTATGAATCAGGTATGATCTTTCTAACAAATATATCAGAATTTGAATATATCGACAAATTCTTCTATAGTGTTCTCAATTCGTGTGAAGCATCTTAAATATAGTATACTGGAAGATAGCTACATGGAATTGATTCAGAAGAAAGCTGCTGCGGTACGTTCGTCGAATGTATCGTATATTATTTATAACAATATGTCCATATCAATGATAAAAACCATGAGAGGAACGACATAGACAATGTATACTAAAAAACAAGGAGAGTAATTTATTACGATGATCCTAACAAATAATGATTATAGAAATTATGATGATAACAAGGATACTACTCTGAAAGTTGAAAATCTCGGTAAAGTATATGTCTCTTCAATGGGTAGTGTAGTATCACTAAGAAACGTTAGCTTCTCAGTGAATAAGGGCGAATTTGTATCAGTGGTCGGCCCATCTGGAAGCGGAAAATCTACGCTGTTGAACATGATAGGTGCTTTAGACAGACCAACTTCCGGTAAAGTATTTTTGGATGGAATCGACATTTTTTCATTAAATGACTCTCAAATTGCAACAGTGAGGAATAACACGCTCGGATTTATTTTTCAATCTTATAATTTGATTAACAGAACGACTATACTGAAGAATGTAGAGTTTCCTGGGATAACGGGCGGTATGAGTGATGGTGACAGAAAGCGTCGTGCGTTGAAGATATTAAAATTTTTAGGAATACTAGATAAGGCCAAATACAAACCAACTAATCTAAGTGGTGGTCAGCAACAAAGAGTTGCTATAGCGAGAGCAGTTTATGAACGATCCAAAAGTGATTCTTGCTGATGAACCTACAGAAAACTTGGATACCAAGACAGGTCAAGATGTTTTCAATTTGCTAAGACTATTGTCCAGTCAATTTAAAAGGACGGTAATAATGGTAACACATAACCCAGAACTATCATCTGCTACCGATAGGTCAATATACATTAAAGATGGCTCTATTGAGAAGGAGGTCGTAAACCTAAAGAGACAAGCCTCCGAATCCAAAGGCAGCGAAACTATACACAAATTGAAGCTTATGAAGACATAGTCAAAATATCTCGTCAACAGGCATATACGCATAGCTATCATCCCAGATTTTCATTCCCGCTAGTATCTAATTTCTAAATGGTAGTACATACTTTGCAGTGGGAAAGTCCTTAACTCCCAAGTAACCAAGGTCAAGGATATTTTCAACTTGCAGCGGAGTTGTAGGCTGTTTATTTAAGATCTCATACTCATGTATTGTTCCCCGATCATGACCTGTTTTCTGCAGTACCACACCTCCACTGTTTACCATCTATTGTGTCTTTACAGTATATTTCTTCTTTTTACCTGAGTAGTATCTTTTTCTCTTTCTCTTGTTCTTTGGCCATGGTATTTCCTGTTCAGCAGAATCTAAAGCCTTGAAACAAGGAAAGTACTCTTCAACTTCGTCTATAGTTCTAAGTCTTCTAATTCGTTTTCCAGGACACGGGATACACCTCCACCTAGTGATTCTAACATGCATATATCCCTACAAACATTGCTCTGGTCAAGGTCAAAAAGAAATCCTGATAATGTAAAGGTAATGTACAGTCTGTAATGCACTAGAAGCATCAAAATCTTTCTCTGAGTTTCAACTTAAAGGGTCTACCAGCACTGACATCCCCCATGAGCTTCGATAATGCTTTTTGAAGCTCTGTTGCACAATTCACTTATTACTTCGTACTCTATCTATCCGTCTACATCTTCATAGCAACAAACATGTTATACAATGATGCTTTCATGACCAACTCCTTAGTCATGTTATGAAATTTTCTAGCATTTACATACTCACCAAACATTCTCTTGATACTAGAGAATACCGTTTCTGCCATCC
>JASHSN010000210.1 GCA_030038695.1 Nitrososphaeraceae archaeon | reverse complement strand
ATTTTGACAATGCATCTGGAATATCTCTCCAAACAATAGATGAAGCTCCAAGTCCATGTATAAATAACACATGCTCTTTTTCAGTGTCTCCATATTCCCTATAAAACGTACCGACTCCTTTCACAGTTAGAAGGGGCATCCTTGTTAAACGTCAAAAGAGTTCAAGGCTTAATATGTTTGTATACGTTACTCTATACTTCATCTAAATAGGATAAGATATAATCCTATTTAGATGACTTTTCCGCAGAGATTAATAACCGTAAAAGGCCATACACGGAAGCTTCATATTACGGTGTAAAAATCTCAACTTGGTTTATTCCGACCCTTGAAGACTTGAAAGATTGTCTTGTTCTGAACCATGATCCTGGTTATCCTTACATGATAACCACTACAGAAGACGTGAAAGAAGCGGCGGCTACTGTCATTGAGAAGGAGGGTTTGTCAAGCGAGACACTTATCTCCCATACTTCGACTATAATCCCCATCATTATAGAACGGATAATTCAAGCTATAACCGACTACCAGAACGAATGTAACGCCCAGAGGGGAACAAGTACGATCTTTGATGCGGGTAGCGATCGTAGAGTGTTGTCTAAAGACGAATTAGTAAAAAAATATTATTCAAATTAGCTAAAATTAAATAGTGCTACGAAAGTATTACCGAAATTAACCGGCTTCTCATTCTTTCCCTATTACTTTGAAAGAAACTCATTTGCAATATTACTGATCCCATCCAAGAACGATAACATATCATTACTCCCTTGCCGGTTTGGACACCAAAACTGTTTGTCACATAGATATTGTTTAATTTGACTTTTCCTATCTTCACGTGTCTCATTATTATAAGCATAAATGTAGAGATTTAGAGATTCCAGCTTTCTTAAATTATAATAGATCCCACTCTGATATGAATCAAATTTGTTATTGATGTGTCCACCCATTTGGTTGTGGTCCGAGAGTAGCCATTCGGCGGAAGAGATTGATTCTCTGAATATATTTAAATCAACAGGTGTAATTTTCGTGATTCCGGATGGGTGGACTGATTCTAGTTCGCTACTTGTAAACATAAGTGATTCTTTTACCAAATTGGTGGCTAGACGAAGTCTTATTATACTCATCTTTCTTTCTTCGAAATCACTGAGTAGGTTAAGTACGATTGTTCTGCCTGCTGGTTTAGACGTATTTCCGACCCTAACATAACATTGACAACGAGTTTTGGTGAAATATGGTTTCCAACGGTCGACTGAATTCACTCTTATGACTGGATAGAAATACTTTTTATCCTCTTCATAAACCATCCATGGCTGTCCAATATTTGGTGTCGGATCAACACTGTACATGTTGTTTGCTATTGTTTGATTTATCTTTTCCTCCTCACCGCGTTCAAAGCCTCTTTTGATAAATCTTATAATTTTACCATCAGATGCTTTCACTTCGTCTACACCTAGAACTATATATCCTCCAGACGTGTTCGCCATTGCACAAAGATCACAGTAAAGTTCATCACTTCTTTTACTGAAATCGTGTCCTTTAAAGTCGAAGGTCTCACTTTCGATCGACAATATCGGCAAGAGGTCATCAATTACCTGAATGTTCCAGTCTTCTAGTGTACCGGGTATCGAAGGTAACATAGTGATACAGCTAATTTGACGTTATTTTATTTATTCCAGGCATCAGTATGACATGAATAATACTGATAGTAGACATTTCAGCTATGATAACGAAATTGAATTCGTCCAGTTCATAGCTACAGAGATGCAAAAAGAAGGGTTAGATATAGCTAATGAAGAGAATCATGATAGTTACCTAAACACGAAGTTTATGTAACTGCTATCTGCAGTTTTGATTATCGCGCTAGACGTTAGTTATGTATATGATTATTGCTTTATACGGAAGTTATCTCACTGTTATGTAGTCGATTAGAGCCTTTATTATAGCTAAATAACGTAGTTTTTCTTTCATGTTGTAGGCCATCTTTCTTGTCCGATACTATGTAATCCATAGCCAAATAACGTATAAGCACACTGCTTTATACTGCTACCCCGCGGCGCTGATCTAGCTACTAATACTGCACAAATCAGCTACCAACGTGATACAAAACAAATAACGTTATCGTCATACCACTAAAATCTTGCAGCATATCACCCATTTTTGTGCCACAAAGCTTAGTTGGTCTATAACTGTTTATGTAACTTGACATAAAGTGATGCCGTTTGACGTAATTAACTAACTATCCTGAGATGCTTCAGAAAATAGTGTCCTTGTTAATGCTCATAGCTCCTGGTGGTTAAAATACCTTTGTGTGTAAAGATGTACTTGTACGTTACTTAGCTACAAAATACGTAGTGGGAATTGCACTAGGGCCACAAAGAATCATGTTTTCCTTTTTCTCATCAACATTTATCACTACACGTTTATATTGTTAAGGCGATGCAACAGAAAGAGGACAGCACTGCTGTAAGGTTTCGGGTCTGAACGAACTATAATACTTCAGATCCGATATCAAAGTGAACACACATAATTCCCATAAGTGTAGTGCCTTTAGAAGTTCCGGATCCCCCTACAGTGAATAACTGACCTTGATTGCTGTTCCTATCTTTGCATAAGGCAGCTTTTCATTTAGTATTCTCACAAGAGAATGTTGAACACAAAATACATAGAGGCTCTGGTCATTATGGTATTCTTAACACCAAAACACAGACTCAGCCATGGCAACAGGAAATGCATTACAATGTAAAGTTGTGTGACTTTTTGCTATACAATAGTTCTAAATTTAAATCTAGAGGGACCATTACTTTCCTGAATATCTTTCCTAATCGCATAGACCTGCCTTACAATTCCTGCCACCTCAAATCCTTCGTTGTTCTTCAGAAAATGTTTTAAGCATTGTCACATCTCTTCTGAAGAATATATCTATTATCCAATCCACGAGTACCCTTATCTTCTTGTGTAATGTTGGAAGATTTGCTAGATAATAGTTACGCCATATCCACCATGCGAGAAAACCATGAACTTGTATTCCTACTAAATTACCCACACCTGTACGCTTTCCTATGCTAGCCATCATTCCTTTTGTCTTGTAATCAAACACTTCTTTCTTATCAGATTTTTTTTCTATTTCAGCAATGATATTTTTTGCTACCGTTGAACCTTCTCTTATAGCATGTTGTGCTGTAGGCGGATACGGATTACCTGTGTTAGGATCGATTATAAGCGCGCAATCGCCAATAGCAAACACCCCCTCGTAATCAGGTACTTCTAAATATTTATCTACAAGGATTCTTCCACTTTTGCTATCGTGAGTACACGCTAGGTTCGAGACTATGGAAGCTGGGGCTACACCCCCTGACCATATTATTGTGTTTGTCGGAATTACATTGCCATCCTTCAACTTGACATTATGTTCACTAGCTCCTACCACTCGACTATTGAGAATAATTTCCACTCCGCTTTTGCGTAAGTTCTCCAATGCAAATTGTGCTAATTCTTCGCTCATTTCTGGCAGAAGTCTGTTACCCGATTGAACAATTACAATTTTGATGTTGCTCTTATCTACGTTATGGTAATAGTCATTTATAGAATCTCTGATAAAGTCATTCAATTCGCCTGCTGTTTCTACTCCTGCAAAGCCTCCACCGACTATTACAAACGTTAAAATCTCTTTCTGCGATTGAATGAACATATTATAATCATGATTAGATTCAGGCAGTAATTGATCTGCTTGTTCAAGAAGATATATGATGTGATTCCTAAGTCTTATTGCATCGTTCAGGGTCTTTATAGTGAACGCATGTCGTTGAACATCTGACATTCCAAAGAATCTAGTTTCGCTTCCTACCGCTATAACGAGATAATCATAATATAACGATATGTCATTTCTTTCCATAGGCTTTATTGGATTCTGCGAATTATGTAATATTGGTGTTACCGAAGATCTGATTTTAATAGTCTTGTCTTTCAGATCAATACTTTCCGCTTCAGCGCAATAAAATCGTGATCGCTTGCAAAAAGTTCTAATTGGTGTCACTATATGTCTTGTTTCAATCATACCAGACGCTATTTCGTGAAGCATTGGCGTAAAAAGTAAATAATTGTCTTTGCTTATCATTGTAATATCAACACTTACATCAGTTTGAAACCTATCTTGTAGCATATTCAATACAGCTACACCTGCAAACCCTCCTCCTAAAATTACTATTCTTTTTCTATTCACTGGTTTGTTCCCATGGACAAATTGCAAATGGTTCTGAAGAGTGTCAATCCGCGAAAATGAAATATCGCAGTCTTGAGGACATCTATATCTAGCGCCAAACTTTATCGACAATAGAGATGAAAACAAACCTAATGTAATTCCAAATAGAAGATTAATTACAACAGAAAAGATTGTTGAATATATTTCAACAGTCGTATGTGTATGTATATGTCTAATACTACTAGTAATGCCTGATAAAGCGATCTTAAACTCTGGATTCAACACAAATTGTTCTACGGGAATAGCAAAGATCAGGTAAACAAGGGTGCCTGTAAAGAGTCCATAATAGAAACCATTTGATGGTTTACTTATATTCAATATATTTGTCTTATAAAGAAATACTCCTGATACTATGCCGATTGAGATCCCAGTTATTATATGAATCATTATTCCAGCAATAATAGTGGACATGAGGGGGTGATTTACACCAACTATATATCCGAATACTATCCAAGTAATGTCGTATCCGTAAGACCTTCCCGGAGAAAAGAACGTCATAGGAATTGCCATGACCAATGCCCCTACGAAACCTCCAACAACAATAAAGAACACCTCTCTTTTGAATGAAAAATCTATTCTAGCCTCTTGACTTCGAATCTTATGATGATGTTGTCGTTCCTGACCTAGACGCCAATTCAACTTCATTACCTATTCATATTTCTATGGTTTCAAAGGAATTTAAAAAGATCTTATCTGCTTTGGTGCTTTGGTAAGTGTTGTCTGTTGCTCCTTCGCCGAGGTGCATATATTAACACGAATCTTGCGGTGTTTCAGATCAACAGTCCACGAACGCGCAAACGAAAAATATGTAGATCTTGCTGCACATTTTCCTAAACCTTAGTTAGACAAGATGGGCAAAGCAGAAAGACAATTGAAATTGGTTACCGTTTGTTTGTTTTTATTGCGCTGGAGAAGAATCATAAATCAAAATATTTTTCCATTACTCTCGCCATATTAAGTTTAGCAACATCTTTATCGCTCAATACTTCCGAATGCTTTTGTTTTAAATGTCTTAATGCAAACCTAACCTCATCGCCGCATAACTTGCACTTCGCTTTTCCAAACATAGATAGCTATTATTATAAGAATTAGTTAAAGCAATCTTTGTATGAGTAACCTAAAATGAGTTTTAATATCAATAATTACTTTATTTTCTTATTTGTCACGAAATGAAGTGTATACCTGTATACGTACGAAATCAAAGGGCTTAACCCTGTGCATCGGTACGAGACGCGCACAGGAGAATTATAGCTAGTACGTTACTTGACATTTAGGTCACTCCTGCGTATTTGCCGCAATCCAGTCCACTCGTTTGGGTGGTAGAAATACTCGCATGTTTTGACTTGCTTCTAATCATTGGTGTGGGTCGGATTATAGGAAGAAATGCAAGAGTTCTAAAATATTATTATCAACAGAATAAGAGAATGTTTACGTCATCTAAATAAGGTAAGGCATAGGAATCAAATTTGAACAAAGTAGAAATAGCGAGCTAGAGGAGCAACATTTTTTGGTAAGGGCGTTTAATGTCGTTGTCATAAGTGAAGTGTCTGAATTTATGTCGTTATTTGTTCGTTACATAACCTAGATTCAGAAATAGTTAAAGCTTAGCAAAGGAGATATTCTCATTCTGTGAATCATCCTTCCAGACTCAAACTTACCATAGTACAGAAGAACAAATTAAAAGGATTTATGAGGAATACTAACAACAAAAAGGAATACCGAAGGTTAC
>JASHSN010000209.1 GCA_030038695.1 Nitrososphaeraceae archaeon | reverse complement strand
TATGCAATATATGCACAAGAAGATTAGTCTCGGATACGGTTGTGCAGTTAGAGAGGTTTATAACCTTGAATGAGACTCAAAATATTGCAACGGAAATTCTAAGATCTATCTTGTTATCGCGGAATGAAAATCTGGTTTGATGAATTCTGAATACGTCTTCTTATCTGAAATTAGTTTTTGACACTCTAATGAAAGATTTCTAAAGAAGTTTCCTGTGCTATGTAAAAATGCTACTATTTGTAATCAGGCACATCTGATGACTTCAGTATATCTCATAAGTATTGTTGGATTATAGGACATTCCACAACTTAGTGTGTTGTTAAAAGATATAGTCTGTGCTGAACCAGATTTCATCCTGTCCAGCTTATGGAGCTGGTCCAACTGTTTACCCAAGAATTTCTAATCTCTATTATTGAAAAAAATAACACGAGCGATGGCTAGCGTTTTTTTTTGGCTTCCTCGGGCCGAGAATGTTTATTGGCCAATATGCAGAACTCTTCACACTTTAATTTTTGTTCTAGCATCTTTTCTGTGGTCCACACTCAAGGAACATCTATATAGAAAAGTCGATTGGCTGGTACGATCGAGGTGGATAGAGATTCTTACATAGGTAGTGCAGTCAGTCAAACCTAACATTCTTCTTATGTCATAAGTCTTTATCTACTTCAACGCCTTGCGGTATAGGTCCTTATCTCCCGCTATTTCCTCGAGTAAACTATTATATCATATGTTCTTCACTATTACTTAGCGATGCGACCTGACAAACCGAATGATGAAGAACCACTATTATCGCTTGAACGGGTATGTCCTACGTGGTCTAGGAAACTAAGAATTGGACTTAATGATCAAGATGTGCGGACACTAGTTTATGACTCAAAATATTGTATTGTGGGAGAAGCATGGGGCTATAATGGGAGGCAGGCAGGTTACTATATTGCACCGTTAATTCCTCTGGTGGGTTGTTGGAAATGTGTCAAATTTGGTCGAGAGATGGGTAAAATTGCCAAGCTTCGTGGTCGGTCTTGCGCTAGCGATCTGGATCCAATAATTGATAATTTCATAGACCACTGGAATGAGAAACATAGAGGCATTAGAACAAGGAACATGATACAGCTACAGTAGGATCGAATATCGACGGAATCCTATACGTGGTTATGTATGATGTATACATCGAAGTGAGCTATAGATAGATTGTAATGAGATTGTAAGGACCTAGTTAAAGATATTGGATGAACAATGGGAGGAAAACGCTCGGAGCCTAAGATGATAGATAGAGCGACCTCAGACGATTGTCAAATGATTCAGCAGCCTTTTCGAGTATTAAACCGCAGCCATGCGAAGATTGGACCACCGAACCATTGGGTCCATTCTGACAACTAGCATTCTTGTTGAATGTTAACCCACGCAAATTTTACGCTATAAAGATTTGGGAGTCGATGAAGAGGGTAGTATGGATTCATCAGTTCAGAAGTTTTGCATCCGTATGCAAGGTGTCAACAGCTAAACTGTGAATATGAACAGATATTTAGAGAAGAAACTTCATTGTTGTGTCTAGTTAATAGCGACGTTTTAATTAATAATTGAACCAGGATACTATAATCTTTCTATCGCAGTTATCATAACTCTCTAACTTACCTATTACAGCATCTCTTTGACCATTCTTCAAGCTAAAGTAGCAATGAGCTTCCTGAGATTTATAATCTTAGCACTAATATGTCTAAGATGTAACCGTATTATGATAGTACGGGTGTATTAGTGATGATGACTGCAACATTCGGGATTTGTGATAGGACAGCAGCGATGCGTGATGCCGAAGAGGATGTGTCGAGGTATCTGGAGATGGTGACAGAATGAAGGTCAAGATACTGGTAGCAGATGATCATACGTACTTGGAAAACATGATCAACGAGTTTATTCAGAATAAGAAAGTCATTGACATCAAATATATCCTTGAATCCTACATTCCAAAACTGCAACCAGATAACTTGTTGATAGCAATAGTGCATTACGAGGAGAAAGAATAATGTGGGATATCGCGACTCAAATGAAACGCCGTACTAGTGTTAAGAAATAATCGGGCAACTTGAATTTTTAAGAAAAAACTAGAAACGACCAGATTTATTGGGGGATTTCAGCCTGGAAGGACAGAGGTAGATAATTTCGGGCTCTGGCTAATATTTCCTAGTAATGTCGATCCCTGACTCTCTTGTTTACGTTATCGAATCTCCACGGGTTGCATTGCTTGTACTAAGTTCAGCTCCGTCGGAGGAGTACGGGTGTGTGGAATGGCTCCCCCGACTAATGGTACTGCCGCTATGCGAAGTATATTATATGAGCATTCGAGGACATATAAAGCCCTTAGACGAATCCCAAATCTGGGATCCGTCTATTAATAAGTCGTCGTTAGTTAAAGAGTGGTTTGGAGAATGTAATGTCATGTCATGTTATTAACACGTTAAGATCCCATGTGGGAAGTTCAGTTCCACTAGAGGTTTTTGGGAGATGGAAAGAAATGGGATTATTTGCGTATGAGGCTATGGAGAGGCAAGAAATCCTACAAGTATCTCAATTTAATTGATGCAGATAATCGGATAAGGATGTACTGGACTTGAGATACGTGTGTGAGACAAAAAAAATACGCTACAACAATTTGCTAACTGGACTTGAGCAACATAAAGATTATGTCAATAGAGGGCATATCTACCTATCGACAAAACTATTTTCAACAAGGGCTAGTGATAACCCCATATACAAAACAAGATAATTAGTAATGAAATTCCTGCAACAGAAATCAAAAAGCGCTTCTTGGTTTCTTGAAAGATAATCATTACCATTAACGAAGGGAAATATATAACCATTAAAGAAGGGAAATTAGTCAACCATATGGAAAGACGGGATCTACGTCAGGTTGGCCACGCAATTCCCTCCGTAGTCTTTCGAGTTTCGATTCTAGTCAGCTCAACATATCTGCAGGCATAAGAGCAGGAGTATTGATAACTTTGTTACTTATAATCGGAGTATTCTCTAATCATATAAGAGAAGCTACTCTTGGTGTCCTAGGAACAATTTTCTTTCCCCAAGGGAGGACGAAACAGTCTTTACCGATTCGCGCGCTCATTCTCGCTTCAGGAATCAATGCATCTGCATTTGCAATAGGCTCTATAATAGGGACTACTTATCTTGCAGTGCCTCTTTAGCCATTGGAATATTTATTATCTCGTATCTTGGAGTCTATCCCAATACTACCATCATCGTTGTGATATCGGCCGTAGTCTTTTCTGTCGGTGTTGCTCTGCCAGGTATTAACAACATTCCTCCCGGTGAACGGTTCTGGTTGTTCCTTGTAGGTGGTCTGTGGGGTGTGCTTGGTGCTATTATATCCCTTGGTTGGCAACTTTTGAAAAAGAATCCAGCATTAGAAGTAGTAAAGCCTCCTGTTCAAGCCGACCTCCGATCCAATCTAGGAGTAATTGATCCGCTAAGAAGCAATATGTCTCTGGAATCTGGGCATTTTCAATTTGCTGTTTCTTTTGCAGTCATAGGTGTCATAGGATTGTTCATTGCGCAAGAGCGGCCTGATGAGGGGCTATTGGGTTTTGATAACGGTATGTGTTTTACTCCTCCGCTCCGACATCTTAGTTACGTTCAGCTTTACAGCTATGCTTATTATTAGTACTATTGGTGGTGCCGTAATTGGTTCGATAATAATTGAAAATGTGCACAGTATATGGTTACTAGTATCTTGTTTGTATTCACTAGTATCTTTTATGCTCTAAAAAACGTCAACTATGCATTAGCAGCTCTCTTCCTAACTCCATTTATCGTTGTATTTCTCAATATTCTAATCCCTGGTCAAACATTGCTTGTACAAACGAGAATGTTAGATACCATAATTGGTGCACCCCTAGGAGTATTTAGTATTTGGGCGTTCACCTATCTGAAGAGATAAGCATTACACGTATAACCATTATACAAGCGTATATTGGTAATATTTTTAGCTTTTGTAGAACCTCCAACATGTCAACGCACAGGGATGTCCATATAGTGCAGGTGCCCAATCAACGGGCCATCTCACATGTTCGCCAGGCGGTGGCTACACCTTGACAAGCGGTGCCGGTGGTACCATTGTCTGCATTGGTCATACAAGGACATTGACATTGTCTGCAACGGTCACACTGTGGTACAACCAAATAGTTGCTGACCTGATTCCATTTTTTCTTTCCAAATCACAATTTTTAAATCAAGGATC
>JASHSN010000208.1 GCA_030038695.1 Nitrososphaeraceae archaeon | reverse complement strand
TTTCACAGATCCGCCAACTTCTGTAATTTTCTTGGACAACCAATAAGCGTTCATGTTGATTGTTATACCTGAAAGTAATTCATTTCCAACACATAATATCTCGGTGGCAAACACTCTCATGATCGGATCTATCAAAGATTAGAGACGTAATATTAAGTCAACAGCAGGAAGATCGTGCTGATAAGCACATAATGAATAAAGTTTTTCTAACCTATACGTCTAATCTTGGACCCGGAGAAACATAGTACTGATTGGCGTAGCTTTGATTTTTATGACTTTTCAAAAATTCAACGTGATTGTCTTGGTAAAGCATGTAAGGACATACATGCCCCGCTGACAATACTAGGAGCCTCATCTCCACTTTCATAACACATTAAGAGATTGACAACATACAATCATTATGCTCAGATTTTGAGCTTTGTTAGTGTTCAAAGAAATTCGCTTCCGGAGCATACACTGCCGCCCATGGACACCCAATGGTATGGTAAAAAGAATTAGATCAAGAGTAAAGAATTCTTGGCCAATTAAACCATAAGTGGCTCTCTAAAGTTATCTCTAGTGTCTGTCAGACCAGAGACTACTTCAAGAAAAATTGTCTATATAGAGGAATTTGACAAACGTGACATTGACGGCAGCTTACTATGCAGAAACATAGGTTGCAAAAATCATCCTCGATTACCATACAGAAAATACTGTTCTAAGAAATGTAACAAAGAGTTTCGTCATTGGTATTATCATAATTTTTACTGGGAGCGAGTAAGATCGGATGTATTCAAACGTGATAATTATACTTGTCAGATTTGCAATAGAAGCTACCCTTACAGATACCATCGAAGGTTTGATAGGTCTAGAAAATTAGAATGTGACCATATCATACCCAGATCGCTTTATGAACAAAATGGATATAAATTCGACACACTTGAAAATAAAATTAAAACAACATTAGAATTCTTCCATAACCATAATAATCTCAGAACATTATGTAGCGATTGTCATAAACGAGTAACATCAAAGTATCTCAGCATTAAACTCAGCATACCCAGGTCGATGTAAGTATTTTCGGTGTTACCATTTCAAGATTGTTGATGCTATGTTAGAATAGAAGTGTTGGTCGCATCATCATACACTTATCATAGGAGTTCAAACGTAATGGGTAAGGAGAAGTTCAAAACAGAAATTGAGCTGATAGAAGTTATCAAACTTCGACATGGGTAGGATAATATCCCTGCCATCTCTTTAGATGTTATTATTAGCCCCCATATGTGCAATTATTTTTGACCGCATCTGAGACTGTGATACAGCACCTACAAAGCCGTCGACTGCTTTTCCATTCTTGAATATGTATATGGTTGGTATACTTTGTATTCCGAAAGTACTAGCAATTCTTGGACACTCATCTACATTTACCTTCCCAAATATCACTTTTCCTGCTAGTTCGCTAGCAAGCTGTGTTATTATTGGAGAGACCATTCTACAGGGTCCACACCAAGGAGCCCAAAAATCGACTACTATGCGAGGGTATTTTTCAATTGCCTGATCAAAGCTAGAATCGGTTAGCGTTATCGGAGAGGATATATTTCTGTCGCTGTGCTGTTGTTGTGCTTTGGCTATCAATTCATTTTTCTTCCTTGCTAGAATATCATTTAATTCTTTATCGTCATAGTTGTTCATGTTTTTGTTGACAACATTCAATATAAGACTGAACATGTTTAAATATTACGCTCAATATTGTGAACCAGATGCTTCCAGGGGTCATTACTACATTCTTTTGATGATTGTGCCAACACCATGTAACCTACAAAATCGACTAATGGCTAAATATTCGACACCTTCCAAATGTTTTCTGACATTACTAGAACGATAGTGTTGGGCTCGAAATAGTATTAGTTTTCTAAAATTTGTAATTCCTTCAGATATTGCAGAAACGTGTCTTGGTTGAAATCACTGTATTGACCGAAGAATTGTCGTTCATATATGCATGACCAATTGTAGGCCAAATACACAGATTATCCTTTTCTACACAATCTGTTTGGCAGCTTTAATTTGTCATGTATGATGATGTTGATTGAATACATGTTGGATTCGTATACTAGTTCGGAAGTTAAAAAGGCATCAACAGAATAGTTGGAGGTCGAGGGCCTTTTGAGCTAGCGCGAGTTGTAGCAGAGCCCAGAAAGCTCGCCTTACGCATAATGATCTGGTGATCGTTAATTGTTGATCCTTTTTTACATCAATAATAAACGATGCAACAAACAATCCATTCCTCGGTAAGCTAGTCGTGACGACGTTGAATAGATATCATATAACAAAGTAAAAGATGTTGGTTCGAGTAACAAAGATTCGTTTTGTAACGATCTCATTCCCGGCCCCACATAGGCGTCATTGCTGTATACTTTACTAGCATCTTAACAAGCCAGTGAATTTATTGAGCAATTTATCAGTATATTACTCCTACCCACAATACACGACAGACATCAAAAATGGTTTTGATAAATTATTTTTCATAAATGTTGCTAGGGTAGCAGTTCTATAAATGTACATCATAAAGTAATACGAGTAATCCCTGGGAATGCATGGTGGCAATAGTACACTAGTAGTCTACAAGAAAGCGAATAATACTAATGACGTAATATGCAGTAGTAACAGGATATCAATAACAAGATCGGCCTTCTAATTCTTTTTTGCTGAACTGATAGTAAAATGACCTATTTGAGATATGTCATGTTGCATATGACATATCCGGATTATCCGGCCTGGATGTCTGTGGTGGGCAGTGATAAACAGGAAATACGTAATGGAATGCCCACAAATTAGCTACGCAAATATTAATAGGTCAGTTTGTCTAATCAGACTCGTGGCATTTGAGCCAAGAATTAAAGTTGCAAAGGGTAACAGCTTTCGCATCACGATTCCGATGTATATAGTTAAAGAAGTCGGATGGAAGCGGGGAGATGTATTACGTCTGACACTAGATAACGACAAAGTTATTCTAAGGAAGGATACGCGACGTCTCAATAAGAGCTCCCCTTAAGGGAATGTGCCTTAAACTGAACGAAAAGATGGTTAAGGCTATACCTTAAATAGGAGCATTACCGATCCATCTGGAAGAGTTTTTGACTCATTTATGGGAGACTCGAATTCACGATGATGTACCTTCGCGATGTTGCCCAAATTTGATTAATGGACGCCGCTGCTGTCGAACGTCCATGCTCACGTGATGACGCCGTGAACAATATGCCATATCATAATTCAAGTAAAGGATTTTTCGAACCATTGTTATAGATAATTGTTATTATAGACTCTCAAAAAACTTGCTAAAGTATAAATCACCATGTTGGTGGACATACCACATTTTCTAATCGACTTTCAATTATCATCCTGTCTTGATTTCGAAGATATTAAAATATATTACAATCATCATTTTAATTAGTATAATACTTCGAACATCAAATGTTAGAAATTGAACCAATAACGCTTGAAGGAAATTATGTTCTTTTGCGTCCACCATTGGTGTTGGTCGTGATAGTGCTGAATTTCATAATCGTCAGTGAACCACATCAAGCGATGTTAGATTAGGCTAGCGCCTGATGATATATACGACTCGTGCAGAATTGTCATGGGTGAACAGCTTCTTTGTTGGCCATACATGTTCCAGACATTTTTCAGTTTAGTATCATGTATGCATCAGCCTGACTTCTTTTTGACCTTTATACCATCTAGACTTTTTTTCTGCAATCTGTTTGGTTTTATCTACGTGCGATTTGACTTAAAATATGTCTTCTGAGACTAGACTCCCGATCTTGATCAAAAGATCTTTATCTTCTATATCTACTTGCGATTTTATGCAGCAATCTGTACTAATAAATCAGTAATTTACAGGACTAACAGAACTAAGAGAGAAGATCCCTGTTCTCACACAACACAACTCATCACGGAACTATCGACCAGGTTGTGGGATCATTAATATATTGTTTTAGTCTTTTGCCAGACACAGGAAAGAATTATAAAATTGATTAGAAGTAGGCCAATTGAGAAGTGAAAGTCTGCGAAATTTGTAAAGGTTTGGGAATATCTAC
>JASHSN010000207.1 GCA_030038695.1 Nitrososphaeraceae archaeon | reverse complement strand
CTAAGATATCTTCTTACTGCGGATATCAAATTATCTTGTGTTCCATAGTTGTAGTTTGCACATACATCCTTCTTCAAATTTCTGTTTATTCTTGTCTCTACTGGGTTTAGATTCGGTGAACGCTTTGGCAGAAATATTACAGCAGTCAACCAGTGCAATTGGTTTTCTATGAATTGTTTAGTCTTTCTGCTTACATGAAATGTTGCATTATCTGTTACTAAAATGAATCGTTTTATCTTATTCTTTTTGACATACCTACTTATGCTCCTAAGATGATCTATGAAATCAATACTTGTTCTAGATTTAGTTATTTTGAATTTTATGTCATTTGAAGGATAAAGAAGGGTGATGAATGCATTTATCTTTTCGTTTGAACCTCTACGAAATATCTTCTGTTGTTCTCCTTTCATCATGTATGCATTGGTTATGTATGGCTGAAGGTTTAGCCATGTCTCGTCTTCAAATCCTAATATAATTCTTTTTTAAAAGTGCCGCAGATACCTTCTTGTAATTATCTACAATTTTCTTCTTTTTCTCATAATCTTCAGTATGTTCAAGTACAAGTTTTGATCTCTTAGATACTATACCAAGGTCATGAACGATTGTCCATGTCTGCATTGGACTGACATTCATCCCTAGACCAACTTAATCTAGAAATCTAGGAGACTCATCCCAATATACTGAAGATTTCGACTGTATACTTTAATAGGGACGATATCAAGTGATAAGATGAATCTAGGACGAGATTAGTATGGAAAGTGCTGCTCACAAAGATACACATATACTAATTTTGGGTAGCGGTTTTGCAGCTGTTGAAGTTGTGAAAAAACTTCAAAAGGAATTTCATAACAAAAAGAATATTAGAATATCCCTAGTAAGTAAGGACAACTTTCTACTATTCACTCCAATGCTCCCCGAGGTAGCATCCGGTATGATTGATGTACCACATGTAGTTACTCCTGTTAGAACTTTTTGTAAGAAAGCCGACTTTCATGAAGGTAGCGTGGAATCAATAGATCTAGCTAACAAAAAAGTCAAAATGACGTATACAATTGGAAGACAATCAAGGCCAACTGAGGGACGCGAACACACATTCGAGTATGATTACCTTGTTATTGCATTAGGGAATGAGAATAATTTCTTTCACAACACGGGGATACAAAAGAACGCCTTTACTATGAAGAGCATTGTAGATGCCATTCTCCTAAGAAATCATATGATAAACTTACTTGAACAAGCAAGTTCTGAGGCAAAAAAAGACAATAAGGAACTAATAAAGGCCCTATTAACTTTTGTAGTAGTTGGGGGAGGATTTAATGGCGTCGAAACAGTAGGAGCAATTAATGACTTTCTACGAGAAGGTATTAAGGATTACTATAAAAATATCTATATGACACAATTAAGAGTAATACTTATTCATGGTGATGATAGATTACTCGAACAGGTAGATGAGGAGTTAGGTAGGTTCGCATTAGAGAAACTAAAAGAAAGTGGTGTAGAATTTATAATGAAAAGTCTTGTTACTGAAGTGACTGCAAATGTTGTAAAGACAGACAATAATACAATAATACCTTCATATACAGTCATTTGGACTGCAGGTGTGACTCCAAGTAAGCTAATAGCTGAACTCCCTTGCGAACATGACAGAGGGCACAGGATTATAGCTAATAGCTACCTAGAAGTACCAGGGTATAATGGAGTTTACGCTCTTGGTGATTGTGCGTCTATAACAGATCCTCATACTGGAAGACCTTATCCCGCGACAGCGCAATCTGCTCTGGAGCAAGGTAAAGTAGCTGCAAAGAATATACTGCTAGCAATTAAGGGGAAGGAAAACAGGAAGCTAAAATTCGATTATAAAACAAGAGGTATGATGGCAGAGATTGGAAAAAGGACCGGTGTGGCTATACTTTATGGTAGGATTAAGCTACACGGAATTGTTGCATGGTGGCTTTGGCGCATGTATTATCTGTCTAGTCTTCCAACTGGGAGGAAGAAATTAAAAGTTATGGTTGATTGGACAATAGATTTCCTCTTCAAACCAGATGTATCCATGATTAAAAGAACTGATTTGACGACGAGCGACATTGAGGAAGAAACAACCAATAGTATTGCGAATAAGTGAGTTTCAGCATTTTAATTCTTGCATTGACTAAATAATAGACGTGTGTTATCGAGAAACTGTGATCGCCATAATCATTGTATTCGCGGGAGTGCGGCTACCAGACATTGCCGTGAATTCACTCAACTTCCTCCTCTTGCATACAAGGTGTCCACCAACTAAAGCCCGTGAATGACCTCGGATATCTCCCCCTTGCTCGTTTAACTTTAGATCTCCACTTATCGCTATATCTTTCTTCAAGCCATATCTCCTTTCCTAATAATAATAAATAAACTATTTTCCGATATCTTGATTCCAACGGTTAGGTGTGCGTTATGACAACACAGTAGTTGGATTTCGTATCAAAGAACAGAGAGAAGAGAACGTGGCTCACACTACGCTAGGACGGGGCTCAGAACCTCCCTGATTGCGTTTTTGAATCTCATCTATTTTTTTTAAACTAGCCTTTATGGCTTATCAATATTTGTAAGAACAACACCACTCATATACGGATGTATCTGACAAAAATATGAGTATGTTCCAGATGTATCAAACTTATGGCTGTAAGATGACAGCCCGTATGTAGATCCTTGTGGCCATATTAGTCCTGAATTAAATCGCGCCGCAGTAACAGTATGACTGACGGTATCATCGTTAATCCACTTAACAGTGTCGCCTTGAGGTATAACTATGTTACTGGGAAGATAAAATACCTTATTCAACCCTACTCTGCCATCACCAAACAAAATTTGTACCATATGTGTATGAGGAGAGATGACCGTCATTAAGTTGGGCTCATGCATTTTTTCTGCATTCGTTGCCACGACATAGACTACATAGCCCACCATAACAAAAGAAATTATTATGAGTGATATTCCAACCACTTGCAACAGCTGGTTACTAGACATATGTACCGTATTCTAACACTGTATAACATTGCTATAAAATGTGCGTTTTTCTAAACGTCATCACGTAGAACAATCTTCAGTATGTTTCTATACGATTATTTTTATGTGATGTAAAGTATTATGCTTTAACCGGTTTTGAAGGTAAACAGACCAGAGGGAAAAGACGAAGATAGAGATGAATCTAAAGGATATAGTTTAAACGGTAAGGTTGTAATAGGTATAGGACTTGTAATGATAGCTGCTGCAGCTAGTACAATACTGGCAATGGTTGCATCACAATCATCCCAGATTCACCTTTCTACTAAAAAGGTATTTGGGACCTCTCTCTTGGAGCCTGTTCGAGTTCCTCCTAATACAAATGAGCACATAGACAAGAGATTTGTGCTTGTCCAATATGACTTTGGTTGGAATGGTACAATATGGGGACCAACAATCAAAGTAAACAAGGGAGATGTAGTCCAGATAACTATCATTAATGCAGGAATGATGGCACATAACTTCGGTATAGCTGATTTTTCACAGCAAACACTAGATCTTCTGCAAAAGACAATGAATATGCCTCTCCCTGACCGTGTCAGATACTTACCATATAATGTTATGGCTGTTACGCCATGTCCTGGCTGCCAACTAAAATTCCAAGAAGGACAAATTGATGCATTTATGCAGCCAGCCACACAGCAAGTAACCACATTTAGAGCAACACAAGTAGGAGATTTCAAGTACTTTTGCCAGGTTCGAGGACACTTGTGGCTAGGCATGGTGGGTGATCTAGACGTTGTTGATACAAGTAACCATAGAACGGATCAAGTACTACTCAAAGGGGCTACCTAGCATGAATAATACAGTTAATCTAGCAGCTAATTACGGATGGGGTCCGGATACTCTGTTGTATATTTTTATAATAACTATCACAATAGGAGCGGCAGGGCTCCTGATAGTGATGGCTACTACCAGGATGAGGCCGCAGTCCTTTATGTCAAAGAAAAACTTCCACTTCGAAGAGTATTGGGCAATAGGAATAGCAGCAGTACTAGTTTGGCTTTGGATAATAAGCTACCCCTGGATGCCACCTGTTGCATTTTCATCCATAAATCCTACACAAAAAAATCTTCAGGTCGTGGATATAACAGCAGGCCAGTGGTTTTGGCTAATGCACAAAGTAGGTCAACCCCTGACTCCTGGCCAGACGCCAATTGTTACTCTTGTAGCAGGACAGCCTGTAAAATTTGTCGCTCATTCAATAGATGTAAATCATGGTTTAGGCATATTTGCAGGTCCGGCAGATGGTTCGCCTATATTATTACAGATGCAGGTTATTCCAGGATTAGATAATGTCTTTTATTATACATTTGACAAGCCAGGATACTATATGGTGAGATGTCTTGAATATTGTGGATATGCGCATCCTTACATGACTTCATTGATTAATGTGCTTCCAAATCCAACCACTTCAAATATACTCACTCCTAACGGTGGAGAGCCGGTGTAAAGGAGGAGGAAGATCATTATTCTGTATGCGAATTATTAAGTTAGAGGGTCTACAAATTAACGTCGACGGCACTGCACGAAATGCCGCATTTTATAGACAAGTAATGTTTTTTGAATATCTGAAAACACATTGTGGCCTGAAAGCACGAGATGCCTTCAGAAGTGGAATATGATGAACTTGACAACGACATTGTGGCAGAAAGGAAATTACCATGTGATAGATTCATGTTAACAAGACAATATAATCTGAGAAAAGGAATCGGATATGGTGCGTTTGCTGGTTTTATTGCGTCTATAGCGTTTATTGGAGTAATGCTGTGGTTGCCTCTGGTTTTAAGCTTACCCGTTGGTGTTTTTCTTGACGCATTGGGATTATCAGTTATTGCGCCTATTGTAAACGGTGATACAGTCCATGTAGGCCTTGTAGCATTTGGTCTCGTTCTTGCTCAAGGTCTTTTAGTTGGAATTATTTTTGGAATGGTTACATCCAAAATCAAAAAACTGCATATTTACAATAAAAGAAAGGGAGTGGCAATGGGTTTAGCTACGGGGGTTATTGCATATTTAGTGCTCTTTGTCACCGTAGCATCGACAATATTTCAAGCTCTGCTCACAAGCGCGTTGACGAAATATCCTCAAACGATCCCCTTTTCGTTACAAGGTACGCATGCGCATATACCAACAACCTATGGATCCTATCTTTCTACGATATTTGGTTATGGTCTATTTGCATATTTAATATATGGATTTATCCTCGGGGGAATATTAGTTTGGACCTATTCTGTATACGACTATGTCTTGACCAGACTTCCTCAGCTAGAAAAAAAGGGGAATAAGACTGAGACTAAAAGTAGGAATAATTTGTAGACCAATGACTAGTTCGTGGTAGGATTAGGGGTTGTTTTCAACAAGACGTGCTTATTGCTTGATTGGAATATTTGGGATACTTGTATTTATCTCTGTCCAACCTACATTTCTGGAATTTACAGAACGAGACTTAGCGTATCATATGACTTTCGAACATGCTTTATTCTTTGTTATTGGAGCGATGTCCATTCAAGTGGCTGAAACAGTGCTAAAACTTTCTAATCGATGTCGCAATGGCGCAGGTCATAGGAAGTTAGGATTAATAATTTCCCTATGGACGACAATACTACGAAAATTCTTTACTATAAATAAATATGGTTACATCTGGGTCATAGCTGCAACAGGTCTCTTGACCTTTTGGCATATACCATGGATATTCGATTATGCAGAACTGCATATACAAGCTCACATAGCAGAACATATGTCATTCATTGCGGTCGGAGCTATGGCGCTTATGGCTGTGAGATCATTAGGTGAATCATTCAAACTATTGGCGCTATTTGCATTGAACGCAGTCATGGGTTTTACTGGTCTAATGTTTAGTGTCTTGAATGAGCCAATATATCGAATATATTCGGTCAGCAGTCATAACAATGCTGGGACATATATGTTGGTGTCATGTATTGTCATTTTACTTGTAGTTTTACCGGGCTACCTAATCTATCGGACATTGTTTCATATACGCGTTAGGCAATCATCTTCGTCTCCCAGTGTTTCATCTTCACATCAAAGAAGATAAGTAAGGGATTCTATCACGTTTTGATAATAGTAAAACACTAGGCAAGGAGAGGAACATAAATTTTCAGTCAATGCTCAAGACTTTCGACTCGACGAACAGGGCCTGCTGTACATATGGCCCATGTTCGATCCCAAGGCTGTCATTAACGATCCTCCTGGCTTCTTCCAATGGCTGCGGGGCGAAAGCTACTACGAGGTTTTGGCCCAGACCCAAA
>JASHSN010000206.1 GCA_030038695.1 Nitrososphaeraceae archaeon | reverse complement strand
ACTATCAAACCTCCAAGCAATGGCTGAGTGGGCATTACGTAATTCACTCGCTACTAAAGTTGGCAGAGGCAAATACGCGATGGCAGAGTATGAAAAGATTAAACGCATAACATTTACTTTAGACTCTGACCATCTCCTCTTAGTGACAACAGAAGTGGATATTGAACATATGAAGGTGATAGATAGCATACTAAAGCAGCTTGGTAAATGGGCAACTCTCTGAATCACAATACTATGTTAACCTACAAAAATGCCATCTTAACATATTTTCGTTAATATAGAGCTTAGTCCACAGTAGCGTCTGGTCTGCGATATGTTGCGCGATCCTGAGTCTTGGACCTTCAAGTAGTCTAAGTATCATAAACAATACATATCGCAAGGGCTGCAGTAACCTCTGTATTAACGGGTATCTTCCTCTTGTATAAGTCGTCACAGCCTTCAAGTCAACACGTTAGATTATTATAGTTAGAATAGTAAGCCTAGGTTTTATAATCAGTTATGCACACTAATAGTATATGAGTTTGATTAATTTGTGTTCATATTTGCTTCTTTTTCCGTCAATTCTTTTGGCCAGATCCAGATGTGCTGTTGTTGTTTTGGTCATACTTTCTCATTGTGCTAAGCATTCGCTCGACATCTTCGGGACCATCGTTTTTTCTTATCAACTTTCCAATTGAGATCGCATCTCGAAAATCGCCTCCCTGATGCCATACTGTTTTTCCTATGACATGAGCAATCTTCAACTTGGGCAGTACTTTGGCCGATATCTCCAGAAATTGTTCTTGTGTATATGGAGGTAGATATGCGTCTAAAGCGTGACTGGAGAGGTTTGGATAGCCGGTTAATTTCGTTACATCTGCAAACACCTTGGCATATTTCAAAATCATAAGACTCGTGCGATATTAGTAATAACTGATCCTGTACGGTTATAAGATGTAAAAGGTCATACTACCTTCAGGCAATTTAACAACCACTACTGTAAACACGGCGTGCGTCACGGGCTCGCGAAGGTAGAGCCTGGACATATTACATGTAATATTCCCGGATTCTTGCCAGTATGAAGGATATTCAATTGTAAAACCAGCTAAAGAATTTTGATTATTGAAAATGTATTTGAACGAAGGCATTCTTAGTGACACTAATCGCGACTAGCACGAGTCAGCGGTGTAAAATCAGGACCTGGACTTGTATCGGTATTGGATGCAGCTATATTTCCTGCTGGATCAGTCCAGTAATGGTCAAAGTCGTTAGGTAAATTATAGTGATAACCTGTGTTACTTACCCAATCGCTACTGCCTAGTGTTTCATCAGACCATGCTTGGGCTAATTTCGCACTCATGCCTGATGGTACATGTTGATTGATAATATTCTCTATGGCTTCTTGTGTGTTTGAGATAATATTCGCTCTGTTGAGTGTCTGCTGATTTTCACCTATCGCCCATTCCTTATTTTCCTTAGCTGAGAAGAAAACCATCTGAGCTAGATTAAAAACATTCTGAAGTTCACTCTTTGGAGCTGAGAAACCTGCAATTGATACATACCAATTGCCTGGGCTTAGAGGCCCTCCTCTAAGTCCTCCAGTTATAACATCGGCACCTATCAGGTATTGTTCACTATCACCAGTATAGGAAAAAAGTGCACTTGCGGCTGAGCAACAGTAAAAAACAGTCTGCCCTTGTACTGGAAAAGATATGTCCTTCATAGTAACAATCTGAGCATCAGAATGTATTCTCTGTACAAGTGGCAGTACGAATTCTTTAACATAATCTACTGCATTGCGATAACAATAATGCATCCATCCAAAATACATTCCTTCAGGACCTCCAGGACAGGAGACAGGTACCTGGTAGTAAGCACCCGACCACGCAAAGAATATCTGGTCTTTCACAGTTTGGTCTGTCACGTTGAAGATAAAGTCTGCACCATGTGCTCCATTAAGGCTTCTAATGACTCCACTATTGCCTAGGCCTAAGTAAGGTTGTACAGTCCAACCTTTAGGAATCATTATGCTAAAAGCATTCTCGGTAGGATCATTCCAAAGAGTGAAATACGAAACTCCACCCTTGTTATTATTAATAGAAGATATTGTAGCTGTTGCATTTTGTGCTCCAGCTGTATTAACTAGTAGGGAAGGTATACTAAAAAGTGGCAATACAATTGGCAATAGCATCAGTACTATTGAACTAATTGAAGACCATTGCTGTGGTTTTAGATGTTTCTCGGTTTTTCCTACTAGAATAAACAAGTGTATATTTTATAGAATATACATGTTTATAACTACTTACTCTCTCATACTGCGCCACCACTTTTCGTAAGCCGAATGCTTAAGTCTATCATTTTATGCATTCACCTCCTACAGGAATTATGAAATAAAAATCTATATTGTTTGCGACCAAGTTTCGTTTTTAAAAGAGACATATATTCCTACCCTGGTTAGTTTTCTTTATAGACATAATGCTGCTCAATGCTCCAAGACAACAAAGGCTGCAATCGCAGCGCCGAGGGCAAACCTAAAGAGGTGAAACGTAGGGCTATCAAAAATTCGCCCTGCGTGTATTCGACTGAAGAAGAATAATATCATGTACAGTCGAATAGGAAAATGGTGGGTTTTCAGTTGCCAGTTTGTTTCATACTTGGTGTGAATAGATGCCACGGTTGCTTCTTTCCCATCTTGAGCACGTTAGTTTTAATGAGCCTAAAAGAGCAGCATTGTAGCATTTCTTGTGATATATCAAAAATGTAGTGTGTTCTAAGAATGGAAACACAAAAACTCGAAAAATTCGGATAGATTTACTCCTTTGCCTAATCAGAACGTAATCATATTTGAACACGAAGTTAGACGGTAAAATATCCATGTTTATAGGCATGGATCTACACAAGTATTATCTGCTGCGAGGCTTGCCTATAACCAATTTGTAGTTAGTCACGTCTTTGGGCATATGTACCAAAGATCATAATGCCCAGAGAGTGCTACAAATAACAAGTACTTTTCAACATGCATCGATATGAAAAAGATGATCGGGATAACAACAAAGCTTCCTACATTTGCTAAATAAACATTTATGATTACGCAAGCCATCTGGGCGCGAACATTCCAAGTAGGTTTGAGAACAGAATATGTTCTTCACTCGTCCTACCAAATCAATGTTCATATTTCTGTCTAGGAATCATAGTTAGTGAGTCTGCATAATGTTAGTGAATTTAAGTGGCCATGCAGCCTAGCTTATCTTCTTAAAGCTTCTAAAGGTGAAAGACGTGATGCTTTCCAAGCAGGCAATACACCAGCGGCCAGGCTTAAGAGCAGCGAAAGAACCCATACATGAAAAAGATCACTCGGTATAAATATAGGATCAATATGAACATGAGTACTTGTGCCGCCGCCACCTCCGCCACCTGGACCTAATGTCGAGTGAGGAGCAATACCGCTTAGTAGGTAGGCCCCACCTATGCCCATCAACACACCAAATGTTGCACCTAAAAGACCTATCAATAATGCTTCAGACATAAAGAGGGCGAGAATGAATATGTTCTTTGCACCAATGGCCTTCATAGTGCCAATTTCTTTTACTCTTTCGTTAACCGATGTATAAAGAGTTGTTATAATTCCTACAGCACCAACAAGTAAGGCAATGAAGGCTATGCCTAGGGTAAATGCAGCAGTTCCACTTTGAGTCTGCTGTCTTGTTTGTAATAACGCAGCAGGGGTAGTTACACCAATATTATTCGCCCCATACAAATCAGTAATTTCTTTTGCTACAACATTAACATAATCAGGAGATTTGGCAGTTACCATCATGGCATCATACTTGTATGCTTTGTTAAATAATTTATTACCTTCAGCTTCATTGATATAGACAGATTGATCTGTGCCGGAATCTCCAGTAGGTTGCATTATGGCACTTGCTACGAACGTCTTAGTAGCTGTTGTTGGAGTTCCATATCCATTACTACTGCTACTAGTAGCAGTAGTAGTAAGAGCAGTTGAATAGGTATATGTACCTCTAACATATTGGCCAACTGTTAGAAACGGAGTTGGATCCCCCGGGGGATATGCCACTGTATTTCCTACCAACATTGCAGTTGGGTCGTCAGGTTTGATTGCAGACCCTGGAACAAGTTCCATAGATGGATTCTTCTCATAGATTTTTATAGGATTCATTGCAGTAACTGAAGCACTCTGTACATTACCCTGAGCATTAAGTTGAAGTGATCCTTTATACTCCGGGATGACTTCCTGGACATATGGAAGTGATCTTATCCTACTTACCACTTGAGAATTGAAGATTATAGTTGGAGGTGCAGCAGGCCCTGAAAGCCTATGCTGGCCCGAACTAACAAACATTATGTTCGGCGCCAAGCTATTTATTTGATTGTTAATAAAGGCTGTATTACCTGCACTCATAGCATTAAGTGCAACCATTAAAGCACCCCCTGCTATGACCATTAATATTGTCAGTGCAGATCTTAACTTTCTTTCTCTAAGTGCATCGACAGACAATATCAAGATTTGTTTATAATTCTTATTTTTTTTCTTTTTATGAAAAGGAGATTCTCTTACTCCTCCCTCTAACGCTGGTCCGTTCCCGAGTGTATCTCTAAGACCCATTCTTTAACAACTCTTAGACTTGTGAATCACTGCCTGTCTGTTTGTTACCACTATCTATCAGAGATTCTATATCCTCATCCCCGCCTTCGTCTTCAAGAGCTTCTTTTGCACTTTCAGAGACAAGGAGTTTCTGTTTTGCTTTCC
Source organism: Nitrososphaeraceae archaeon (assembly GCA_030038695.1). Taxonomy (GTDB): domain Archaea; phylum Thermoproteota; class Nitrososphaeria; order Nitrososphaerales; family Nitrososphaeraceae; genus Nitrosopolaris. The sequence continues at coordinate 2,616 of JASHSN010000206.1, read as the reverse complement.
GTCGTCTTCTTATAAATATTACAGCTATAATTATAGCAGCAATAATTATTATCCAGATCAGTAACGGAATACCAAATGGTCGGTGGATACCAACACCAACACCATGTCTACCATGAAAATGAGGGGTACCACTACCACCACCTAGTCCTAGAAATGCAAGCGGGCCCCCATTGTTAACAGGGGGTGGGGGATGTGATGCAACAACAACTGAATCATGTAAATAATAAACATGAGGCCTATGCAAATCATCACTGTATGATATTTTGAATATAACAGGGTAGGTTCCAGGAGCCGTATTATTTATGTCTACCGTAAGTGGAATACTAAATGGCAAAGGAGAGTCCGATTGAAGGTCGCCAAGATACTGGGGCTGGGGAAGAGATATCGCGGATCCCGAATATGAAGCGTTTGAAGATTGTTGATAAAATGACACCGGCGGATTACCGCCCGCTCCTGCACCAGGAGCAGCTGTTGATGAATTAGCGGGACGAAATGGTTGGTTTATCATCTGCACTGTAGTAAACAACCCAGTAGTCGTTCCTTCATTCAATAGGTTTCCCACTAGATTAGGGACACCTGCAATATAGCTGATAGAAAGCCCGCCGCTTATAGTTGGAACTATACTCCCAATAACAGTTCCTGATAAAATAAAGGAGCCCGCCACTGATTGCCCCTTTGATAGGTATTGAAGTAATACACTAAATGATACAGGCGAGGCTATTAGAGATGTTGATGCATATACTTTGGTAGAAAATTCACGGGTTGTATGTGCAGGTATGATAGGTACAGTCCATACGTCATCTCCAACAATCTTGACATCACTTGATTGAGAAGAAATAGATACTATTGCATCAGTAATGGGAGTATCATTAAAATTAGTGATATGAAATTTCATATCTTCTACGGTCAGGGCCGTCAAGATCAGTGAAGTATTATTTTGGTGTTGTAAGTGTGATGAGCCTATAATACTATTTGGTGAGGTAGTATTCTGTTGTAAGTTAATATTCTTCACTACAGTGTTATTGTTACCTGAGCTGTTGGTGACAGCTGCTAAGTTGGAAAGAGACGCTGTGTTATTGTTGGGATTGGCAGCTGTAACCTTGTAATCAGCAGGAAGTACATGGAGTGAAGTATCATTTTGAAGTGATGAAACGGTAACAGTGTTTAGCGAGTTAGTATTCTGTTGTAAGTTAATATTCTTCACTACAGTGTTATTGTTACCTGAGCTGTTGGAAAGAGGCATAGACGCTGTGTTATTGTTGGGATTGGCAGCTGTAACCTTGTAATCAGCAGGAAGTATATGTACAGCAATATTAGTTGTATTATTATTAATGGTTCTAGGACTTGCATCTGTAGTAGTGTAAGATGTAGATACAGCTATGCCTGAAGCAGAATTACCAATTTTTTCGTTATTGCTAGAGTGAGAGTGAAAATGGGAATGAGAATGGGAATGAGGAATAGCAAGTGGGGGACCTGTGTTATTTGAAGGAGAGACACCCAATCCACCAGGAGAGGCGCCCAATCCACCAGTAGGGCCTACATTCACACCAGCTTGAGGAGGCTCTGGCAACACTGAAAATCCAAAAGAATTAAACGCTGATTGTGTATTGCCGCCTGTATCTACATAGGTTAATGTCATATTAAAGGTTTGTAGAGTTCCGCCTGCTGAATAGGATGGATAAAAAATTGGGTTTATATCAGCTGTGCCATTAGGAGGTATTGTGCCTACATGAAATGTGTTAGCCCCCACATTTAATACTGGAATAAGAGATGGGGGATTTTGTGTTATTATTTGTCCACCTGTAGAGGCATTAGTATTTAAAGTAACAGGAGCCGGAGGGTAAACTATATTACGAACTGCTGGTTGGATAGCGGCTATAACATTACGAGCAGGTGCAGTTCCTCTATTGATTATATGTATTACTGCAGGATTAGGTGCACCAGGATTTAGCAACGTTGTCATCGGAACAGAATCTAGAACTACAACACCCTTCAAATTAAACGGTACAGAAATTGTCTGCACCCTATATTCTCCTGGCGTAATCAGAGGCAACTGATAGTAATATAGCTTAAGGGAAGACAGGTAACTACCTATAGCCGCATGACCAATATCTACTTTAAAATAAAGTGTATATGTCTGGCCTATCGCAACTGTACTAGGATAGCCTGCAATCGCTGTCTGTGGTTCTCTATACGTCTGAGTACTTGCACTTACCTGATTAACATTGATATTACCACTACCTTGGTTAAGACTGATACTACTGCTACCTCCCGTTGCCGCAGTAAATCCTGCAGGCAGTGTAAGATATCCAGTTATACCACCTATAGAGTAAAACGCGGTATTACTCAATTCTACAGCAAGGATAGCTTCACCATAGTCTGGACCTGTTTGTATTTGCATCGGTACCGGTAACATGCTTGATAAGGCAGTGCCATTGGTACTGACGCTGGAACTAGATACTGAACTAGTTTGTGCTACGTTTTGTGCCCAATAGCTGTCTACAAATCCATTACCAAAAGGTAGTTGCGGTAGTGGTGGTGATGGGTCTGATATGCCAATAGTATTACCTCCTTGTAACGCATTACTTGCTACCGCTGTTTTTTGTATTAGCGATC
>JASHSN010000205.1 GCA_030038695.1 Nitrososphaeraceae archaeon | reverse complement strand
GTCCATAATTAATTATCTTCAAATAGAATTTCTATTGCTACTTATGACGATAGTATAATAAGCAATACTACATCTACATCTATACCGACTATTTCAAGATCTCAATTACCTCTTGACGCACTCACAAGAGTCAAAAATATTGAGAAAGACGGCCCATTCCCTTTCCCGAACCATGATGGTACAACATTCTTAAACAGAGAAGGGATACTTCCATCAAAACCTTCAGGGTATTATAAAGAGTATACAGTCGCTACTCTAAGTGTTTATGGCGGAGGACCGCAACGTATCGTGAGTGGCCAGAACTTGAAAAGAACGTAGACCGTAATCAGTCAATATGTCAATTCTGGATTTACTATTGTTAATGGAATCTGCGCCCGTGCTAACCGTTCAAGGTTAGTTACTATTATTCTTGCTATTGTATCTACTGATTCGGCAGTCCATCCTGCTATGTGGGGCGTAAGTATGAAGTTCTGAAGTTTTAGTAAACGATCATTAGGATCAGGAGGCTCCTCCCAGAATACGTCAAATGCGGCTCCAGATATTTTGTTACTACACAATGCTGTAAATAATGCTTCTCTATCTACTATAGCAGCTCGAGCAACATTTACTAGAAATGATGACTTTTTCATCAAAGCAAACTCTTTTGGTCCTATCATATTCTTAGTTTGCTCTGTGAGAGGAGTATGCAATGAAATATAGTCTGCTCTGGAAACAGATTCTGAAAGTATTTCAGATCCTCCAAGATTATCTACAAAATATGCCTTATCGACTGCTCCTGACTTTTTCAAAAATGGATTCTTTGTTACTGCAATAACCTGCATGCCAAAAGATTTTGCTCGCTTTGCGACCTCCAAACCTGTGGCCCCAAGACCGATGATAAAAAGCGTCTTTCCTTGTATTTCTGAGCCTAATGTCCGGGCTCTACTTTCTGATATGTGATTATTTGTATCTGCTGAGAATATCTGTTTTGCTAAATACAAAATAAGAAAAAGTGTGTGTTCAGCTACTGAAACAGCATTGGCAAGAGGAACATTTGCTACAAATATTGATTTCGATGTACAATAGCTTACATCTACATTGTCTATGCCAATGCCTGTCTGCTGTATTAGTTGTAGGTTCGGACATCCATCTATGATGGTTTTATCTATGTTACCAAAACCATTTACAATTACCTCCGCATCTACAAGTTGTCGTGACAAGGGTTGTTTATAATCAACGAAAGTAATTGCATCAGCATTTAATCCGATTTGATTTAGTTTAGATATCAAGATCTTATTCAAATCAGAAGAGCGTGTCAAAAGCTTTATCTTCATTCTATGTTATCCTACTTCCTACTTTTAGCTGACATACGTATCTATGAGGTCGATGTACCTGCATTACCGTATATAACTGCACCATCTACCATTTGATATCAAAGTATGACTTGTTCCAGTTCTTGAGTGTAAAACCCAATTTGATAGCCTGGGTAACCTTCAATTTAAATTTACTATCATTTGCCAGAGTTGTCGGTTTTGGCTACCTTCAAATAGATAGATCCACGCGTGAGAACAAACTGTGACTCATTCTCTACTAGATGCTGCGCATGCGGGTATTTCGATTTCGAAAACAGTTCGGTGCGTATCATGAGCAATCAACAATCCTATATTCCTCTTTACCTTCCAAGTGAATCCTGCAGGAGAACGCGTACCAACTGAACCACGGTGAGAGCAGGTAAGCATTACGAAAGTGCAAAAACTTGCGGCTGAATCTAGGTCTAATACATTGACTTTTTTTTTAACATGCTTTGATGTAAAAAATGAGCTCATTTGAAAAACATATGTAAAGATAATTTTCTAGTATATGATAGTACAATCTATTTACACATGCATCTACTATCTGTTGGCATTACATAGAAGTATCGTCACGTATAAATAACTAGTATAATATTATCGTATAATGAATACAAAAATTAGCGTAGTGTTCAGTATAGTAGCCATTGCCGCGGCAGTATTACTGTTTGCTGCAGGTCCAGTAGTGTCAACCCACCAAGCATATGCCCAATTTTGGGGCGGCTGGGGCGGCGGCTGGGGCGGCGGCTGTTGCGGCTGTTGCGGCTGTGGTGGCGGCTGGGGCGGCGGCTGGGGCTGGTAGGTTTCAGCGCCTACAAAGGCCAAAAACCGAAAAACACCCACCATTTTTTTTCTTCAAGGTTTGTAAAAATATTAGCATAGCCAGGCTTCTGGTTTATTTCTATTTTGTTTGGGAATCCTATTCTGATTTCTCTGCACGAAATCTAGCGGAAGCTAGACGCATTTATCGCAAGCACATCACATTATTTTTGAGTACATCTGAGCTCCCTTTAGCTAAAATGCCTCCGTAAGTTCGAATAATATATAACTTTTATCTACCTGAATTTCGTCTCGGAGCTAGTCATTAGTAGGACAGTCGAAAAAATAGGCACGTGGGATCTAGAAAATGCATGTGACTAAGTTACTCTCTTCTTAGTCATCATATAGTATATCTGTGTAATTTGGATGATCAATAAAATGAACGAAATATTTATTCCAAATAATAAGAGCGCATTAGTATCATTATCTGAGGAAATAGAAAATGTAGCTGACAAGGTATCAAAATCCGTAGTAAGTGTACGTTCTAGGAGTAGAGCAATTGGTTCAGGAGTTGTTTGGAACTCAGATGGTCTCATAGTGACTTGCAATCATATAGTGAGGAAATTAGACGATTATGAAGTTAGTCTCAATAACGGTAGGTTTCTTCCAGTCAATGTTATAGGAAATGATCCATATTCTGATATCGCATTGTTGAAAAGTCAATCGAACGACGATAGTATTTCGCTAAATCCAATAAAGGTTGGTGATTCTGAAAATCTTAGAGCGGGACAGTTTGTACTTGCACTTGCCAATCCGTATGGAGAATATCCCAGCATTACAGGAGGAATAATCACCAGCGCAAGAAGTTCGCTTGGAGGATCTTATTGGGGAACAATCGCTGACAATATAGTTATCACTGATGCACGTCTGAATCCAGGATATTCAGGAGGTCCATTGGTGGACGTAGAAGGAAAAATGATAGGATTGAACGCAGCATATGTCTCTTCCCGTGGTGTTGCAATTAGAGCAAGTAAAGTAAGAGCTGTCACTCACCAACTTGCAAAGGATGGAGCAATTAATATAGCCTACCTCGGCATTGTCACAGCTGAAATTTCTCTTCCTGTCGAAATAGGAGTACGATTAGGGTTAGCTCAAAGGGAAGGCCTCATAATTCTTTCTGTCGAAAATGATACTCCTGCAAAGAAGGCTGGACTCTTGATGGGAGATATTGTAGTTAGGTTAGATGATCAGCCTATAACGAATATACACAATCTAAGAAGACAACTCTTAAAACAAGATATCATTGGAAAATCAATAAGCCTTGACATAATACGTGGAGAAAAAAAGATTCAATTATCAATTGCTCCCGAAAAAGCATCTAGAGACAAGAGATGATACCGGCTAATCAAGATTTAATCGTTAATGCGGTCGAAAAGGTTAGCAAAAGCGTCGTAAATATTGCAAGTGTAAGGACGGTACACGACCAACTATTCCGTGTATTTCCTGTCGAAGGTGTTGGTTCCGGTGTAATTATTGATGAGAGATGTCACGTGCTCACCAACAACCATGTTGTGGATGATGCGGAGAAATTAAAGATTACGCTAACTGATGGAAGGATCTTCAATGGAAAGGTGATAGGAACTGATGAGACAACAGATTTGGCTGTAGTAAAATTAGATTCAACAGAAACTCTCCCATTTTGTGCATTAGGAAATTCTGATGATTTGAAAATAGGTCAAATAGTCATTGCAATAGGGAATCCGTTTGGTTTAACTGGAGGACCAACTGTGACAGCTGGAATTGTAAGTTCGTTGAACAGAAAAATTCAATTTGAAAAAGGAGTTTTGGAATTAGTTCAAACGGATGCAGCAATCAATCCAGGTAATTCTGGTGGGCCTCTCATCAATGCAGACGGCGAGGTTGTAGCAATTAGCACAGCAAAGATGCCATACGCAAATGGTATAGGGTTCGCGGTACCAATCAACATTGCTAAAACAGTGATGACTGAGCTAATACAGAATGGAAGAGTGATCAACAGACCATGGATTGGAATCTCGTACGTAAAAATAACAAGACAATTAGCTCAATATTATAGGTTACCCACCTCAACAGGGGTATTAATAGCACAAGTAGAATCAAACAGTCCGGCCGATGATGCAGGTTTGAGAAAGGGAGATATAATCGAAGCAGTGGACGGGAAAAAAGTAGACGATAATACAGAAATTTCAATAAACGTAAGAAAGAAGACCATAAACGACAGTTTAACTGTGACTATCAACAGATATGGAGAACGGTTTGAAGTTCCAATACAGCTTCAGACGCGACCATAATCCTTTATTTTTGTTATTGTATTATTATTATAATTACATTAGTAGACATGCTGGAAATGCTTTTCCTTGCTGAGTATCAGTATCACTCTTTTGATGTAACTATAGTGTGACTAGCTTCAATAGATGCTAGTCAATTAATGCTCCGTCTATCCATATAACATTGGGGTAAATAAGAAACACATAATGACTACAATAGTTGGTATAAAAACAAAGGAAGGCGTTGTACTTGGTTCTGATAGAAGGGCGAGCAAAGGCTTCTTCATAGGTTCAAAGATAACGCAAAAGATAGCAAAAATAGACAATACTTTGGCTGTAGCAATAGCAGGGCAGCTTTCGGATGCCGAATATATGATTAAGGTTGCGAAGGCTGAAAGAAGACTTATGGAATTGAGAAGAGGCTTCCCACTTACTGTACGAGAGTCGGCAAGATTAATTGCAAACCTTGCTTATTCTGGTCTAAAGAATTACCAGCCATATTTTGTAGAACTTTTGGTTGCAGGTGTAGATCATGATGGCGGACATATTTTGGCGGCAGATATGAGCGGTGCAATAACCGACGAAGATTTTGCATCTTCCGGTTCCGGTTCTCCTATTGCCTATGGTGTCCTTGAAAGTGCATACAGTAAGGACTTGACTAATGAAAATGCAAAACAAATAGCCAGTAAAGCTGTTGCGGCAGCAATGGAACGAGACCCGGGAACAGGAAATGGT
>JASHSN010000025.1 GCA_030038695.1 Nitrososphaeraceae archaeon | reverse complement strand
GGAGTAGTGTATAATTGGCATGATCCCTCACAGCAATCTGCAACTAAGTGGCTACCGTAGTCCAATCGGGTTACGGAACAAAGCAGCTGGCATGCTGGACTAGATTATAGCTCCTGTGTGGATAATTAGAACATTATAGCTCGTGTGGATAATTCTAGATCATAGTTCAGACAAGAGAACCTACACGAATCAGGTCGAGAAGTGTAATAATATGATAGATATAATGGTCACATCATAGATATACATCACAGATATTATAACTGGTGTTGAGTAGGTATGATTTGGATGGTGGTGGTTTCCCATAGTCAGATAAGAGTGTTATGCCCATATTATATAACATTCAGATTCCATTGCCTTTTGAGCATTCATCCCCTGAGTCCATGGGATATTTTCTATTAGGGGACCATTTATTATCTGGATACTTACATTTGTTGACAATGTTTCCTGATTTGTATCAGTGTATTTAAAATTTACGTTCGACTAGAGTACGTGTCATCTGGTTGGGTACTACAGTAAGGCTAAATGCGCTATACAGTAATTTAGTTTTGATAGCAACTCCTCCATCTGCGGCATTCAAGAGTAGTTCGATTATGATACTAAGATTCCGGTTATACTACTGCGGATATATCTATTGAGATCAAACATCTTTAGTTGCTTACATCGACCTTCATAGTACCGACTTTATGTGAGACAAATTGCTAAGGCGTAGCGGAGTTATCTGGTGGGAATTGTAATATATGCTTCCACGCAACAATACGGTGGTAAGAACGACCGGAATTGTAAAGGTTACAGCATTCTGTGGTGAGTTAATATGGTCCGCAGATAATCGCGGTCGCCCTAGCCGCATTATACATGGTTTCGTCAGATGCCCATGACTTTTCTCCATTGCCGAATGAAGTTAACAATCACACACGAACTCACCCTCTGCTTTGTTCATGAACTTCACATAGATAAAGCAGATTTTTGTCTGGACCAGTAAAGAAAGCTATCTTAGCGGCTATCCTAAATCTATGTAGTGATTTTGAAAAAATTTTGTTACGTACATCATGTCCCTGTCACATTCACACTGTTAAATTTTGTCAGATTGGAAGGACTTGCTAAGCACGATATCTTAGCAGTTATTTTATTTTGTCCCAGTTGGAGGGATGCATATTTATGAGTAATATTATAATGCCATACAGAATAATCACCTTTCCCTCCATGCCCCATTGCAACTGTCTTTTGATATGGTTTAACGCCATTTAGTAAAATTGAAACTGTACAATCTGTATGTGATACTCCTGGTGGTGGCGAAGATATTCCAGAGACCGAAATATTGCTACCCACTCGAATTTGCTGACTTTTGTGAGGAGAGGTGATCTTTATAGCTGGTAGCTGCGTTGTTGGCAATAATGGTACAGCATATGAAACATTAGTAAGCAGTCAGAAGTTCAAGAGAACCGCAGCCATTAGTGCAGCGAATGTAATTGTGAACATATTGTGTATTTTTAATTGCATGCTCATGATTTATGTATCTACAATATATAGATTGTACAGACACTATAGTTCATCTAGTCTAATGACACTAGACGGCTAACATGAGATGACTTTTGAAAACATGTTCAACAATTTGCCTAGTCGGAAACGACCGCATATACATAAACCTAATAATTGCTACATATATGGTAAAACCCCAATGTCTGCATCTGCTCTTTCGACTCCCAAAAACATAGAGCAACATAGATGTAATATTTGCAAAATATCGATACAATAAATGTTCATAATGGAATCGAACCTCGAAAATAGACATTCACCTGCTGCTGTCAGTTAACTAAATCATAACCATCACTATTTTTAAAATTAATTCAAGCTCATCTATAGAAATATTTTTTGATGCGTGAGGCTTTTAGATAAAAGGATCCTTTCGTGTCCATTTCAACCAATTCGTTTGGATGCTTCAAATCTTTACATACATATCGCATGGCCACTAGCGGTGATAGACGTGACGCTTTCCAAGCAGGAAATATTCCGTTTGGTAGAAAGATAGTAGCTGCTGATTGTACTCAAATCGCAGCGATGGCACAAGGATGATGATAGTGAACGCCTAATCCAATTCTGATCTAATTCGTTTGATCAAATAGTCCATGGTGACTGGCTTTCTGATAAAGCATCCCAAGCTTAAAGCTGGATATATCTCTCGTGGCGCCTCGCAGTTTATTTCTACAGAAGACATGAAACAAACTCTGACATTGATATCGATAGCCAATATTTTTTCAACCAATTGAAAACCGTTCATACGGGGCATGTTGATATCGACCAAAAGAAGGTCATAGAAATTCGGTTTAAATTCCGACAATGCCAAGACAGGACTGTTTGACGTATATACTTCGATTCTCTTGTTCGCTTCGACATTGCTATCTTCTATTATTTCCTTGAAAGTCCAAGTGATATCAGGATTGTCATCTACAATCAATATTCTCTTCCAAAATCGTTCCTGTTCTTTGGTGGTATGTATTTCCTGTTTTTGCCTCAGTAAAGTCAATCCTCCCGAGGTCGGAACAGCGATCATATGCTCGTCTGCCTCTCTTACAGGAATTGACCAAATGGACCTCTCTGGGAATATTTCAAAAAGTGTGATGCTCAAACAAACAACAATCACCACTACCCCGGTCATTTGCATATGATATATGA
>JASHSN010000204.1 GCA_030038695.1 Nitrososphaeraceae archaeon | reverse complement strand
TTTTTTGGAATCTCCTAAGGAATCCTGCTTCTAAAGTCCATGGTTTATTTGTTGCACCTATAACGTACAGAAGTAACTCTTTCGATTTACTATTTATTCCGTCCATTTCTGTAAGGAATTGATTCTTTACCCTCACTTCACCACCGACCTCTCCATTTCTGGTCCCGAGCAGAGAGTCTATTTCATCAATAAAGAGGAGTACCGGAGCGTTTTCATTCTCGTTGAGTTTACGTGCCATAGCAAATAATTTTGAGACGTTTTTTTCTGCTTCACCTAGCCACTTGCTCATCATAGAAGCTGCGTCGACATTGATAAAATAGCCATCAATCTCTGCCGCAGCCGCAGCTGCGATTAACGTCTTTCCGCACCCCGGGGGTCCATAAAGTAATATGCCTCTGGGCCATCCTAAAGGAAACAAATCTGCTCTTTTTGTAGGATAAACGATAGACTCCCTTATGGCTCGTTTAGCGTCCTCCTGCCCAATTACTTCATGCCAGCGAACCGTTGGTTTTTCCTTCATAACGAGATCATCTAAGGCAGCATCCACTGGTTCGCCAGCGTGTGCATTAGTACTTCCGGCCCCCCTAGCATCATTATTTGCTTTAGATATTCGAGTCTCAGGAGTGGTTTCCTTGGGCTCCGTCGGACTTCCATCGAGCTTGTGTGACATGCGCAATGTTTCAATTCTATTTTGATATGCAGCAGCTCTCTCGATATAGATTTTATTTAACTTGTATTCTGGATATACCTGCACAAGCTTTACAAGAGACTCAATTGCGCGCTGATATGATTGTATGGCCATTCCGCGCGAGCCTTTTGAATCTAATCTAATTGCTTCAGCGGCATATTTGCTTGCGCTATTTTCTAATTCTTGGGGAGCCAAACTCATCTTTATTACCGCTAACAAAAATTCAAAGAACGTTTGAATTACTATGATGTAAATGTATGTTGTGTAAGAAACAAAATAATTTGCACATATTGCCAGCAAACGACTGATAAGGCAGGGGATATACTACGGATTCAACTAAAAACTCAATAGTCATAATTATCTTGTGATCTTCACTGCTCGGCCAATTTTGGTATGCCTTCTTCTAAATCTTTGGGTACACTATCCCAGTGATGAATCCGAAGGCTCCGATACCTGTATATAATAATCGTGATGAGAACCGTGCTTAAATATCTGATATTAGAAGGCCAATAAAATTGGAGCTATTTTGCAGTAGCACGTGAGGAGTACTTTATCCAAGTATATGGTTGGGACCGATTTCTATCTTGATGTCGTAAAATAAAGAGAATTATTAACAAGGATGGTTGTTATAATAAAAGCTAAAATGAAACTGAAAATAACGACGCCTATAGTTAAGGCGTAGATGGGCTAGTCTTTCGGCGTATACGTTCCTCTTTGTATTGTTTTATTCGTTTCCAAATATTTTTTAATGCATTATATGATTAGTGCAGCTCCAAGAAACACCATAGTGATTCCGAGCAAAGAGGAATGAGAATGAATTGACTGTTGTGCAATACTTTCGTTCGTTCTAATTCCAAGTTCTCATAAAAAAAGCTCAAATCGAGATAGTACAAAACCAAGTCCAATCAGCGCCACGGAGGTTCGTAGCGATGCTAGAAAGGTCCTTTCGTTGACCAGAAACTGGGTTGAACGATCAGGTAGTGTATGTAGGTTTTGTCTTCTGTCATTTTATTTTTTTTATGATTGATAGATAAGTGTTTTTGTCTTTTGAAATTCACAAGTATGTTATACCATCCGCAGAAGATTAGAGGTACTTTGAAGTGCTGCAGGTTGACTCTTGGTAGCACCTGCATTCTCAACTAGTCTTATTGCATTAGCTTTTGTACCTTTACTCTCACTCTAGCCTATCGCAAGTCCAACTTTGCTACAGTACTGGTTATCACAGAATGATCGGCATCTATTTCTGTAGTTACATAAAGAAGGTGGTTTTCTCCCAACGGCATAGTAATCCGTTTTATCTTTTCGTATTCTGCCAGTACATATTTTCCTTTCCCGATCTTTGGAGTCAGTTCACTCCGCGTCTTCCATGCGTTCACAGCTAATTCTAGTGATCTCTTACTCTCCTCTGGAGTGAGCAGATTTTTCACACCTTCACGATGTTCAGAGTGCATAATTTTGCCGTTTAGATCACATATCGTAACTAATCTAATCCTTGGATCGCTTTTCATAATGCTTTCATGGATGCGCTTGTAATCCATAGCTTATTGTTGAATAGCTCGAATTAATAAGATTTCGGATGGTATATCGAGTATGTCGCCGAGTCCTCATTAATTCCTCGATATCCGCATCTAGAACTTTAAATACTGCTCTAATTGGTAAACCGGCGAAATGAACGTTAATTTATCGACTCGAACTCTAGATTATAAAAGTCTAACATTGGATTCCTTGTAATATGGATTTATCTAGATTGTCAAGGAATCGAGACGGGAACCTCATTTGAAACATTGTGAAACTATCCTACACTATCCTCAACACAATCAATACAGAGGATAAAAATCCGACCGATTCTCGAAGACATGTGGCTTTCTCTTCCTGACTGTCTTCACAGGTTCCAGACAGCCTTGTGGTTCGCCCTTACCATCCAAAGGTTGGACTAATCAATAATTCATTCAAACTACTGATTCACCTACCACCTCGAGGACGGCAACCATTCATTTCCATGGACGTATTAGGCCTTTACCCAATACGCAAGTCTGCATGACGGATCGTCCTTCTTTCTCGATCAGTCGGATACAACATATATCGTGCAACGCACTTTTAAATTTTTCCTTCCAACTGGCACTGATCGAACCATCTATTATTATGTATACACTTCATTAGCGTTTATATATGCAGAGAAAACGTGTCTCGTTAATAATATTTTATCCTTTCAGTCGTATAAGGGTTGTAGCAATGTAAATCGTCAATTTGTTATGAACATACGCCAACGACAGTTCACACGCAACACTACGGTCCACGAACTGCAGGTGGACCATGTCCCTTAACAGAAGACAGTATTCAAGTTTTAACAGCACCTTTAGGGGACAAAATTAAGGGTAAATCTGTTTACCCGTATACCTATCGATAATTATAATTGCTTTGGTCGGACATGTCTCAGCTGCGGCAAGTATCGTATTGAAGTTTGCTCCGGTTTCAGACACGACTATTGCTTTAGGATTTATTAATTTGTTCTTTTCCACTACGAAGACTCTGGGTGCAAGCCTTTCACAACTTCCAAATGCCAAACATAAAGATGGCTCGATAATTATATGGAAACGGCCCTTTGGAACATCTAAGGTAGTGGGTGTTTGTAATTTAGGATTGAGTGATTCGTTAATGTTTATTTTTTTATTTGAGTTTGTTTCGTTCATCGTATTTTCCACTTCCTCCAAAATATTGTCAAGACCAGTTTCGTCATATTGTCTTCTTTTTTCTCTATCGGAAAGAACTTCAAACGCGGCATTAATCTTTCTTATTATTGCCTGCGAATACTCTGAATTGTTCCTGTCAGGATGGTACTTCCTAGCAAGGCGTCTATAGGCAGACCTGATCTCCCGATATTTAGCATGTTCTGGAACTCCTAGAATAGCATAATAACCGTTTGGATCCAAGAATATACACATGATGAAAAGATTGCATATAATACCTTTGAGGTGTGACTATGGTTCGAACCATGCAAGGTTATATTGTAAAAAAGGACTAAATCAAACCCTCAGAGGCGAACTCAATTGCATACACCCACCCATCCTGTGAGTTGTTTAAAGCTCGTAGAACAAGACTAGCTCCCCATTCTTGTGCCTCTGTACTTTTTTCAATTCCATGTTTATTGCATATGAAATGTTTTCATATCCGTCTCCTTCTACTAGTGTAGTTGCTGATCTACCGCCAACTATTTTCGGCGATATTGTTACGATTAGCTCGTTGACGACACCGACGCTAAGTAGAGACCAATTGATTTCACCACCCCCTTCTACTAGAATCTTCTTAAATCCCATCTTTTTGAGATACGATAATACGCTTAAGAGATCAACGGTTTCGGCTCCAGCTATAATCACCATCGCGCCAGTACTCCTGACTGACCGGATCTTGATTTCATTGGCTCTCTCTGATACAAAAACTATTGTTTCGGTCCTGTCAGCAGTTTTCAAAATCCTGGATTCTATGGGTATTCTCGCATGGCTATCAACAACTACCCTAACAGGATCACTTCCTTTGTTCAGTTGCTTCATTAGTCTTACTGTGAGCAATGGATCGTCTACGAGGACAGTTGAGATTCCTACTAAAATTGCATCCATGGATGAGCGTAATTTATGAACTCTTAGTAAATCTAATCTGGATGAAATTTGTGACTTCCCACAAGTAGTCGCAATCTTACCATCAACGGTCATTGCCGCATTAATTGTTATTCGCAAACCCGAATTCTGATCCGCTCACAAACCTTCCGTCTACCATAACCGCCTTGATCGAGTCCTGGCTAGCTCTGTGAACTATAGATGCGAATGGATTGTGTGTGGGGTACAGATCTACGTGGTTCTTATCAATAAAAATAATATCTGCTTCTCGGCCACCTTCAAGGTATCCTGAATTTAGCCTCAGAATTTCGGCATTATTTACTGTGGCCATTTTCAGAATCTCCCTGGCACTTAGAAAGCTGCGTTCCACAGACCGGGACGCTTTCCAGATATAATCTAACTCCCGTAATATGTCTGGAGAATTCAGCATCACGTTGTCACTCCCAATCCCGATGATGCAACCTAGCTCTAGCATTTTTCCAACCGTAGGTATTCCAGCACCCACAATCCCATTTGCTCTTGGACAGACAACGACTCCTATCCGTTTCTTGGAGACCGATGTTATGTCCTTTTTAGTCGCATGCGTCATGTGAATAATAATATCGGGTTTCAGGTATTTCATAATTCGAGCGACTTCTGTCTTACCCGTAAAGGATCTAGAAAGTTTGACGGTATTTTCAGATTCAGCGGCATGAATCGCTGTTAACAACTTTTTGTCAGTTGCACTTTTATTCTTGGCTCGAATCAATTTTCGGTACTGCTGCAATGATTCATCGCTATTTTCGTTCGCTCCACTGATTCCAAGACCATCGGAAATATCTAAAACATCGGAAGCCGTTTGCAACACACTTTTAGGAAGAGATTCTCTGCTGAAGCCACCATTCGAGTTAGGCGATCTTGTATCAACATAATGCTCTACTCTGCCAAATACTACGCATTTGATCGGCAAACCAGAAATTGCATCTTTTAATAATCTGACTCCGTCAGGGCCGCCTTCACGAAAGTCTGCAAAAGTGGTTATTCCTTTTTTAAGCATAGACAACGCAGAACCTCGGATAAATGTCTTTAAAAATTCTGGTTTACTTTGTAATATTTTCTGTTTTACTCCATATATCGGGTTAACTCTTGCATCTAGGTCAGAATCTACGGCTACATCTTTTCCTAAAGAATCTCCTATATGGGTGTGGGCGTTGATAAAACCAGGGGTTATGAGAAATCCTTCAGCATCAAAAATTGTACTGGTCTGGATTTGCTTGCGATCGCCATGATAAGGTCCGCCTTTTGCTTTTTTTATGATACCGTCTTTACCAATCTCAATATAACCCCGCTCAACAAAAGTCAATTCTTTGCCGAGGAGAAGACTAGCATTTTTCAGTATCAGAGACATTGTACTTCGTAAATTGGTAGGTCTTTACCGTCATGTCTGAGATTTCTGATGGTATCAAGTGCCTTAGTAGCAGCGTTAGCAGCTTTTCTGCCAGTCCTTCCAATTCCTATCCCACAATTTAATCTGACATTCATTTCTTTACTAACTTTGTTTATAGTCTCCTCTATGTCTTGCTTTGTCGCTGAGCTTGATAGAACCATAAAATTATCTCCTCCAATGAAGAAAGTAAGCGCTTCCTTCTTAAGAAATTCCTCGGAGAGCCTACCGTGGATCTTGACAATAATAGATGTGATTTCGTAAGGTGAAAGCTTTGAAAACTTCTTCGCTGAATTATTCATATCGATATGCATTATTTGCACAATTTCGTTGACGCTTTGCATAGATTTCGAAAACGACATGGTGGGGGTCACGAAAATTCTCGCTCCTTCAGTAATTGCTCTGCCCATTCTGCGGGAGTCGTATGCGTCGATATTCGCCTGAAATGGTGTTACGCCATTCCCTATGGCCATAGAGATTTTAAGCTTGCTGTAAAGATCGACTAGTTCACTATAGATCTCTAAATGATCTGGTAGGTAAAGGCCATTAGTAATTGCAAAATATTCATCAAATCTATTCGAAAAGACAAGACAACCTTTCGCAGAAAATAGTCGTTGCAAATCGTAGTAGAGATTCGCCTGGAGCATTTGTAGCTTGGCTTCTCTATCGGTACCAAGAGTAATTGTCCACGGGCCGTATTCCTCAATCTTAATAATTGTAAGTTGTATTGTCAATCTATTATCTTCATCTTTCCTAATTGCAATGATTTCTTCTTTCTGATTTTCTTAACTCTGATTGCCATATTAACTGCGCTAATAACTGCGCGTACGGGAACAATCTCGATTCGGTCTTTTGCTTGTCTAAAGGTCATATTGGGACCGGTAATCCCAAGTGCAACTGGTTTGCTGTGTTTAATAGACAGATCAGCAATTAATCTGGCAGCATTTTCTGCGACTATTTCATCGTGCGTAGTTTCGCCTTTGATTACTGCACCAAGAGTAACTGCAGCATCCACGTCTTTTTTTTTCAGGAGCTCTTGAACTATTAACGGCATATCAAATGAACCTGGAACATAGCATACATAAGAGATGATCGCTCCCATCTTGTTCGCTTGTCTTTTTGCGCTTTCGAGCATTGGATAAGTAACCTCTTTGTTAAACTCTGATACCACTACCCCTAATCTGATCTCATCCAACTATAATTAATGGCACCTTAGTGTACGTCCTGGTATACGTATTTCTTTAGCTGACTCGATTCCAATAATGGGATATTATTCTTGTCGGCATATTTTTTTGCCTTCTTTATCGATAGAGCCATATTGGTAGTCGAATCCAACATTTCACAAATCGCTACTGCAGGAATTAGTCCAGCTATATTCATTAAATGAACACATAGTTCAGTATGGCCAGTTCTGCCGTGTAGCAAGCCCTTTGATGCTATCAAGATAGGTACATGACCGGGAGCACGGAAATTGTTTGAAAAATCTTCAATTCCGGTTGATTCGATCTTTTTACAAACTTCGGCCATCTTCATAATTGTCAATGATCTATCGATGTCGGTGATACCTGTGTATGTTTCACGATGATTAACTGATATCGAGAAACTAGGTTTGTCACCGTACGGAGATCTTCCGGCTGTTAGTTTACCAAATACCGGGTTTATCCCAGACAGACCCTCAATTATATCATGCATGTATGCTAACCCCAACTTCACTGCACTATCATTCGCAATTGCTAGGCAAATAAGACCTCCCGCAACTTTTCTAAAAGTGGCAATATGGTGCGGATTAATATGCTCTGCAGCCATCACCATATCGATCTCATCTTCTCGCCCTATTTCATCGTGAACAAGCACGAATCTTCCATTTCTCGAAGCAATGATAGCTTCCTCGACCGAATCCAAATAAGTAATCTGTGACTCAGATCAATTATATAGTTTACTAAAATTCTAGTATTTACTACTTTAATGGTAG
>JASHSN010000203.1 GCA_030038695.1 Nitrososphaeraceae archaeon | reverse complement strand
TAAGTGACCGATTAAACAAAATCAAAGCAAAAACTCTATTAATTTGGGGAAAAGATGATCAAATAATTCCTGTAACCTTTATTTATCCATTCATAAAAATGAAAAACTGTAGACTGATTCTTCTCGAAAATTGTGGACATACACTATACAGGAATAACTCAGTAATCTTCAACAAAATTGTTATTGACTTCATTAAGGAAATGGCTTAGATACTATGCGATTTCGCCTATGGGATTTGGGCTCGCATTTTTCACAATCATGCATAACGTCACATTTTCTAGACTTTTCAATCCATACATGCATTAGGTCGTTAATAATTAGACATGCATCAATAAAATTCTTTGAGGCTTTCTATTAAATGTGAAGAAATAGAGGAGGGGCAGTCAGTTAGCGTATTTAATATCTAGCTACAAGCCACCTTAATGCATGGTAGTTGATATAAGCCTTAAAGTCTTATTAGGTTTATTCACATTCTACATTTGATTTAGATAGAAAGATCGCGATGGGTAGATCTGTTCAATCTGATTTCCTTAATTCTGTTACACATATCACAATGCTCCGGACATCCTTTGTGAAGACATACGCTTTGCATAGAATTACAACCGAAGCACCAAATTTGCTTAGAAGATGGGGACATTCCATCATAGAAGACATGCATATATATTAACTGTTGTGTGTAGGTAAAATTGTAATGCGTTGGTCCAGCCAGGAACCACGATTGGCTAGATATACTAGTCTCACCAATATCATTGTCGGCATATTAATAAAACATCGGGGATTTATAGAAATAATGAGATATTGCAAGAGGGTCTGTCTGTATGAAGGGGATGAAGGCCGTAACCCGTCACGCATTTTCATCGTTTCAAGCATACGGTTAGTCATGGCATGTTGATAGAATATTCTTTACCCTGTATCTCTCCATTCGATTAGTCATCCATCTATCAGAATGACCCTATCCATCGATTCGTATGACAGACATCATGAACATAAACGTCTTTTTCACGATTCTTTTTTTCTCTTAATTATGAAGGTTGTTGAATTAGTTTACACCATGATCAAGAATATATGTATGATTGGTACGCCGTCGACTTTTTCAAAATAATAAACACCTTTACCATAATAGACTCATAATTTACATAAGGAGAGCGGATATAAATAAGAAGCTTCATTTGCAATAGTGATATAATCTAAATCATTTTAGGTGGATATATGCTGTCTTTCAACCAAATGCAATAAATGTTGTTCTAGAATGATCGTAGCTATCTATTGAAGCGAGAAAATAAGTACATAATTACTAAAGATCAAACCTAACCAATCATCTTGTGAAATTAAAGCTGAATAAATTATTCAAGCGTGGTGGATTTTAGTTATTTCCAGATACTTGATGACTGAGTTTCACTTGGGAGCTTTTTATTCACACGCGCAGTGTCTGTCTTCCCCTCTAAATCCGATAACAAAAAGAGATAATGATCTAGTATATGATTGTAATAAATAAAAAGAATTAATATATTGCATTCTCCTTATGCATATAATTACTATATCTACATGATGTATAGAAGTATCATTATGTATAAGTAATTAGTGAGATAAATTGTTGGTGCAAATGAATACAAAAACAAGCGTAGTATTCGGCATCATAGCTGTTGCGGCAGCAGTATTACTGTTTGCTGCAGGTCCGATAGTATCAACCCACCAAGCTTTGGCATGGGGCGGCGGCTGGGGCGGCGGCTTCGGCGGCGGCTGGGGCGGGTTCGGCGGCTGTTGTGGCTGCTTCAGCTGTTGTGGCTGTTGCGGCTTCGGCGGCGGCTGGGGCTGGTAAAGTCCGCTGCAATCAATCGAATGGTTGAAAAACCACTCAAACCCTTTTTTATTTGTATGAGTGGCCATACCAACAACGAATATTGAGGCTCAGCGACACATGTTCAGCGGAGAACATTCTATATCAAAACCGAAACTGGTTCTGTTTTACTATCTATGAAGATAATGCGACCGCTATGTTATAGTATGATATAATGTACCATATTAGGGCCACGGCCCTAATATGGGAACAAGAACACATCAAACCAATCTATCATAATCGCATATTTCATTCTTATGGAATAATCTTCGTGTTTGGTTATATACCAACGGCACTTATTGTGGTTAACTTCGAGGAAAAGGGTCGGCGTTTTTAGACCCACCTTCCTTTTGATTTTGTAATTGCTTTAATAGCCTGCAAACGCAACTTCTGCGCGAAAAGCGTTTTCAGTCCATCAAAAGTAATTTTGCAACAATCTTGGTAGTACTACTTTATTTTCTTTATACACATATCGCAGTATTTTTCTATTAAAGTAACGCTCCCTTCTACCTCGAACAACGCTTCTTGAGTAGCTACGTTACCACACAGTGCACAGAATTTCGTTTTGCCTTTCTGTTCAGTAAGTGGTCTTGTGGATGTTAACCTCTTTTCCATTTGATTTTCATCTCCTCTAACCACATCAAGTCCGACCCTGCAATATTATCCACTATTAACTAGAAATATATTACCTATATACATCCTTGTATTAGGTGATGCAATTCTTCATCTCGCGGAGCCAACAACATAGAATAGCTTTGGGAGTTTATCGATTTCGTCAATACACATTATCTTTGGACCTTTGCTCTTCCAAAACATCCTGTCTTGGAACTTAGGGGTGGTGCGGGCCATTATGATGCCACCATACCCAGGTTTATGGATCAAAACATGCAAACACACCACTAATCGATATTGTAGGAATTTCAGAAACTCTTGCTTCGCTTGTGCCTGAATGATAATTGATTTCATGACAGACATATTGTCGGGTAGCAATGAAGCACCTCTTGTAAAGACGGCTGGAACAGGTGTGGCTATCTTCCAGCTCAGCCCACTATTGTTGATCTTACGAAAATGAAATGCGTGAACAACCAATCACAGTGGTGAATGAGGCGAGAATGGACCAATGTTACCTGAATCAATGCTGATACGAGTAGACCGCGTACAGACGCACTAAAAAGTCAATTATCAGGAACTATTACGTCTGCTGATCTTTAAGGACCGTTTGTAAACACACATCTGACCTCGTTCTCTCCTAAAGCCTGGTGGAGATTTCTTCATCTTGCTCCCAAAGTACCGTAAAATTCGTCATTGATTACTACCAACTCACATATTTTTTATAGGGTTTGCAAGACCTAAAATGAGTTAGAAATGGTTGATTTGGGATCTGATAAGTGGATACACCGATGACTTATCAGTAAAGGAGGTCTCAGTGATGGCTTTTAATAATAACGGAAATATCTAGGTTATGAATGGTGTTACAAAATGTCCTGTTTGTAGAACTTTGCACGCCTTTAGCCAACGAATATGTTGGAGATGTGTCGAGAAGAAAAGAGAAATTTACCACTGGTCGCCACTACAATAATCCCTGACTCATAACTCGGCAAAAGTATAGAGTTTTATAATCTCAAACGGACGATGAAAGTAGATAGCGAGCGATTATATAGTGCTGAACGGTATAATATTATGGATTAGTGGCTCCGAAGTATTCTACTTTCATGAGCGTTCGTGATAAAGTACAAGAAATCAGACGGGAGCCTTAACATTTGTATACATTACGATTTTATCGATATACGAACACTAATATATTATGCTCAACAAAGCATAAAAAATGAAACCTGTGGAATCTTATTCCAATAATTTCCATAGATTGGTTGTTCTGAGCTGCCAACTGATTGTATTGTAATCTGGTTATGATTATTTTTTGGAAAATCCTATATAAAACTTCTAATACTAGTACTATCTGGAGTGTAAACAACAGTTGGAATCCTCGTTGCAGTCTGATGCTAATGCGGTCTTGTTAGTCGATGACGAATTTGATATTATCACAGTTTTCAGACAAGGATTAGAAAAGCAAGGTATTCAGGTATTTGCGTTTACGGACCCTTTATTAGCATTGGAACATTTTCAAATAAATTCTGAACAGTATGGCCTAGTTATATCCGATCTCAGGATGCCAAAATTGAACGGATATGAATTCATAAAAAAAGTCAAGGAGATTAGACCACAGATAAAAGTGCTCTTTATGACAGCTTTTGAAATCGATGATATTGAGTTTAGACGACTTTTACCATCAGTTAAGATAGATGGGTTTATCCAAAAACCGATTTCACTGAAGGATTTAACCAGTGCGATAAGTAAACATATCAACGTTAATGTAAAACTGTATTAAAAGTAGTTGTTTCTAGTATCATGTAAAATAGCTGGAGGTCGTTCACGTTTTACTAGATACTTCTAAATTTGATGTCTTTTTCTGATGCGTACCTAGCAAACCATAACTTGGTATATCCATTATGCATATTCATTTGAACCAACTCCATTCCGGTAGTCTTTCTGATTTTTTCTAGTGCTTTGGCATCTGCAAAGAAGTCATTTGTATTGAATATTAAAAATTCCTTATTTCCGTCTTTTATGTATTCAAAACCACAATCTTTCGTACTATCCAAAGTATCCCATATCCATTCTTCACATTCGTCTATTGGTAACTGCCTTGATTGGTATGTAGTAGTCAATGTTTTGTGTTTTTTACAACTCTTATTTCACAACATGTAATTTATAGGTTAGTAATTAATATTGTAACAAATTTTCAACGATTCAAGGATCCTTCTAACGCGGATTCGTAATCCCAACAATCAACAGATCAACTACCAGAGCTAGAAACGGGAGGACAGTCAGATCAACTTTTGATAAATAATGTTTACAAGGTCCTGTAATTTCCCATCGGTGCTGGTACTAAAAGGACAAACCAATCAGGGTCCTGAAAAGCCACTAAAAGATGCTTAACTACATCCCTATTTGGAATTTATCAGATTGAAGAGAAAATAATTTAGCTATGTAGAAACAAAGGATCACATGAAATTACACAAAAGATATAGAAAATATTTCAGACGAACTAACGGAACAAATTAAAAAAATAAAAGGAGACGGTAGCTCACCCATTGCGCTTACAAACAGGTTTCCTTCGTACACACTTTTAGGGGCGCGGTCGGATGCCACACAAGCGGTGTTCCTAATTGATATGGCGTGGTTGGTACGGGTATGCTATCCTTGCCCATGGGTGGAATAGCATTTGAAGGATTAAGTGTGTTTTTAAGACCTAAGGTTTTACCTGGTTGACCGTCAGGACCATTTACTACCAATATGCTTGCTTGTCCTTTGAATAGATCAGCATAGTCATGATTTAGAGGAGCAAATGCACCTGCCTTGTTGAACACTACGTCTATTATCGCATCATTTGAGCCACCAAGCAAGTATGTTTGTTTGCCCCATCCTTGGACTACTTGACCCGAAATCACTCTGTCTAATTGCCCACCTACTATGTGAAAGTTCACCATATTGTCTCCTTCATTCAGTAGAAAGAACCTAACATGGTCTCCTTTATTGAATTGCAGAGGAATAGCACCGGGTGTCTTTGTGACTACTGGATCATATCCAAAAGGAATACCATTTATCCATGTGTATGTCGGTTCATGGTTGAACATTGCAGTTGAATTGTAGCCACCGTCCTTTGTTAGGTACCATTCTGAAAAGATATATTGAACTTCTTTTGCAAATGGACTTACAGCCTGCTTTATAGGTACGCCAGTGTCAGAGTATGTGGGGTATACATAGCCTTGGTATCCGTTAGCAGGATCAACTATAACACCTCCAACCATTCCAGAAAATACATGCTGGTCCATCGAAATTACTCCGATACCTTCACAATGATACTTGAAGAACCCTGGTTGTGTAGCTATGAATGCATATGACCGCTCCCATCCTGG
>JASHSN010000024.1 GCA_030038695.1 Nitrososphaeraceae archaeon | reverse complement strand
TTGTTCTGTCTTACTTGTCAGATAGCCCTATGAGTTAATCAGTGTCTATCACTCATACTGCGTTGCGTTGGGTGTGATTGGATGTCAAATAGGCTTTCGAAAATTTTCTTTTAGGTACAGTAGCCTTCTATCGTCAGTTTCCTATCCGGTTCAAACACGCGAGATTTTAAGAAACGAATATGTAAGCATGGCAATGGGCATTTCTACCTTGGTTGATCAAAATAACTCTCAAAATCTGGTTCCCAAAGTCAATGTTATCTTCCCTGCTAAGAATGAAGAAGGTACTATTGAAAATTCTATTGCTACTGCTAAGTACGGTCATTACAAACGAGATGTAATAGTAGTTGATGCATATTCTACTGATAAAACCACCGAGGTAGCTGAAAGAGCAGGAGCAATCGTAATACAACAGCCAACAAGAAAGTTTCCTGCAAAGGGATTGGCTACGAAAGAAGGATTGAGAGAAGCTTTTGATAGATTAGCTGATATCATTCTCTTTTTGGATGCAGACATAATAAACCTTACACCAGAATGGATCGATAAATTGGTTAGGGTCTTAATCGACGATAATTGCGATATGTCAAGAGGATTTTATACAAGACATGCCAGAGATGCAGTTACAAAGCTAGTTGCAAGACCTATGCTGCATACTTTCTTTCCGGAATTATCTCAATTTGAACAACCTCTAAGTGGGGAGATATGTGCTAGAAGAAAAGTTTGGGAAGGCCTTCTAAAGAGACATCATGGTTCTGACTCCACTCCTGATGGATGGGGCATAGATGTTTGGTTTCTAATTGAAGCAGCCATTTCAGGATATCATATTAAAGAGATATTCATGGACACACATCTTTCGAACATTATCGAGAAGGTGTTTCCAAATTAAGTAAGATGGCTGAGTAAGTAATGTTGAAAAAAGTCAATCGAATCGTCATCGCTAGTCCTCCCACTAAGGCACCGGCAATAATGAAGACCTCTCTTCTAAACGAAAAGTCTATTCTAACTTCTCGAGTCTTAATATCAGGCTGTCTGCTACTAAATGAGTTTGTATGTTGATGATCCTAGGTTCTTGTTGATTGTCTCCATGTTGACTGCGGCGTAATAAAAGTCGATTTCAATTTTAACGCTTCATCTTATATATTGTTACAAGTCTTTCAGATAATCTCAATATGAATAATGAACCTACAATTATTGAACCTTGTAGAACCTTTGATATTGTATCTATTGTACCTATATCAGTTTGCAATCCTATAGTTGGAAGATTTACTGTTCGAGTAGCAATATAAAAGACAATCAATACTGCTGAACCTGCAATAGCTACAATGTAAGGTATCTTTGAATGATATTTACGTCTTATCATCCAAAATCCAACTAGAATATATGCAATTCCAATCGTAAAGAATATCAATTCGTTTGTTATTCCCATAATTTCTGTCAACGCATTCTTACTGATGCTGCTTTGAGAGGTGAATTGAGAAAGTTCGGAGTAGCTCTGAGAAGCGACAACAAAGTATATGATGGCGGTAGAAAGCATTAGTGCAGTCAGGATATAGACTATTGCTGAGAGACTAGTCTTTGTTACTGTTACTGTATTTCCTTTCATGCGTCTATTGAGTAATTAGTTTTATTTTAGGACTATGACTGCACTGCATGACAATGGAGTCGAGTGCGTATGGAGGCTTAGAATGTGTCGACTGCAATTTTATACACTAAAATCGGTCGCAGTGGAGAATTTGTTCACATATAGTTAGTTATAATATCACCTATGTGTGGACGTACAACAAATAGGAAAGTACACTTTGGATTATCTCATTTCATCGATCTCGACTGTTATTTTTGATATCATCCACAATTAGTCAAATCAATTTCTATCAGCAATAGAGGATACTCGAAGAGTCTAGTGTATTGCACTGCAAACCAAGTAGTTATTTAACACATGAATTTTCTAATAACGGATTGCATTGTGAAAAATGACTGTCTACACGTCATCAAAATAGAGACAGAAGACGTCTAGACAATGAAGACTTTCTACGACTATCTCAGGCTAACATTGAGAAAAGACATACGTCATGTTTTGGATCTATTTACAGAAGATGCCATGATTCATGAACCCTTTAGTAAACCGGAGGACAGTGGATTAAAGGTGAACACCATAATAATGATAATACTTATCCTTATGAAAAACGAATTGAGTGGATAGACTGTTATCATAACAAAAATCACGTTACGTGTACATTTCGATCACGACAGATAATAATAATTCGACTATGATTTAAATTCGGCCATGATAGTAAAGATAAGTTTCTCAAACAATAGAAGAATCAACTCTTTGCATATACAACTCATACGATAACACATCTCCACGTGGATAGAAAAGGTAGAAGGTACTTCTATATTAACGGACTAATTCAGCTTTCTAATGTTTATTATACATATGATCTTTTAATTGTTCGACTTGCCTCTCAATAGCGTTTTCATTACAATGTCCCAGGGAGTAATTATGTAATTATGCTCTCCCTTTTCATTGTCTTCCAAGATCAAACATGGATTGTGTATATCCATCAATAGTTCCGCAGCCCTACTTACAGTAGTGTTGGATTTAACAGTAGTTGCAGAAATGAGATCCAGGTTATCAACGATGTTGAGGTCTGCTAATCCTGCGATCCCATTCTTGCGCAAAACTGTTCTTCCATCATAACTTAGTAGGAATTCGAGTATCTTCCTATCATTTATAATACTAGGCAAATTAGATTTTATTCCGATGTTTTCGCTCTCAACATCACCATGAGCAAAACCTTCTTGTCTTATTCCGATATTTCTAACACCATTATTCAGCATACAGTCTAATGCAATTCTAATGCTTGTCTTACCATCTATGGATATTAATTGAGAAGATAATTCTCTTATTGGTATGTTGAGATTAGCTTTTGCAATTAGTGGTAGAATATCTCTTATTGCAAGTGATGCTGTTACAACTTTAAATGAATCGTCTGGGTCATCCATCTTATCCTCCTTTTTTGTTAATATAGGAATAAAAGCAAACCTTGTTCTATCAAAGACTTCCAATGCTTCTTTCATGGAAGAATCCATTTTTAGAGGTATTACAGAGCTATCCATTATTTGTGATGCTTTTTTTTGGAGACAGTCTGGATAACCAGAATCTAGAATGCTAGAAATAATATGTTTACTGCTAATTCTACCTACCGGCCTCTTTTGTACTTCATCGATTACTATTATTCCATCTACATATATTTGAGGCCCTATTGCGAAAAATGTCGCTATCTGAAGCATTTGTGTATTTGATTCAACAGACAAAAATGGGCGTCTAAATATATGCGGAGCTGCATTTTTTATTCGAATATCTAATAGGTGGTTCATAAAAATACAGAAATGAATTTTGTTATTACTCCGATACTAGCTGATTTCTTACTAAGACTACCAATTATCATTGTTTATGACCTGTGCAAAATATCCGAAAACCAATATTGACTAAATTGGTCGTAAACCGTTTTGTGTTCTACCAGCAGTTTATCCTCTAGCAGAATAGGAATAAGTTCCTGATTATTCAGTATTGTTCTGAATATGTCTTTATCTGTGATTATACCAACCATTTCGTCACCATCAGATACTATAAGTCGGCGAATGTTCTTTTGCTGCATGGTCTGAATTGCGTCTCTTACTGAGCTGTTAATTGAAACTTTAACCAACGGTTTGCTCATTATGTCGCGTAGCGGCGTCTGTAACGAGGATGGCTTTAACGATCCTAATATTCGTACTATATCTCTTTCCGTGATTATGCCAACTGGTTTGGTATTATTATTGTCACTTTGGTTCACAATAATAATACATCCAATATTGTTCTCACGCATGATTCTACAGCCTGTTAAAACATTTTGATCTTCCTTTTCGGTTTTTATATCTCGGGTCATAATGCTAGATACCGAGATGGTTTCTAGACTATTCAAACGATTTTCTCGATATACTATGGATGTAATGGTATATTATATATTGGAATGTTGTGCATTGCACTGCATTACGCTAACTATGAGAACGTGAACGAAAATTAGTTGAAATTTGTCGACTCCTAGATTTAGTAACCGTGGCTGTCTCTCTTTTTCAACATATCAAAAAGGTAACACTTTATATAAACAAATTGTAATGGGTCCTTCTTTCGCTTCTCGATTAATTTTATCACCCTTCTTTACTTTACTACTAACACAGGGCAATACGCGTAAGTTATTACTCCAGATGCAGTACTACCAAGTAATAGTTTCTTAAAGCCCGACCTTCCTCTAGTGCCCATTACGATTAAATTAACTCCCTCATGTTCAGCATAATCTACTATGGCTCCTACTAATGATCCAGGATTAACAATAATTTCTCTTCTTAATTTTACATTGTATTCATTACATTTTTCTTGAACTTCATCAAACCATGTTTGAGCCTCCCTCTTTACATGTTCTATAATTCTCTCCATGGAGCTTTGATTGACAGATCCACCATAATAAGTAGAATACGCATGCTTAATTTCTGAATGAATTACATGTAGTGCGATCAATTCAGTGTTATTATTCTCTGCTTTTTTTCTAGCTATGCCTATAGCATATTCTGCTGCTTTTATAGACGACTCTGACCCATCAATTGGAAGTAATATTCTGGAAAATTCTTTGTTCATTGGATTGTACATATAGAATTCAACCAGAATACAGATTTAAAAGGTTAGAATGCAGTGCAATGCAGTCTGCAAGATAGTATTATAAGTGTGTGTTAATATCTGCTATGTTACTCATCTGCTATGGAGTGCTTTTACTCCTAAAGAAACAGGATACTACACAGTATACGGGAGCTTGTATGATCACAACCGAAGGATTGGTAGGGAATTCGATATAATATGGGTTGAAAAATAGTGTTGGTAACGTGATACTATGGTAGTAACACATGATTATAATTATTCATCTAGGAAAACAGAATACATTGGTCTTGATCCTTTAGATGACTTATGATAACTATTGTACGATCTCCCTTTCAGTAAGAATGCTAACTGGTTTTTCATTTTCTTTTAATCAGGGGCAAGGACTCTATTGTTGATATTCAAGGTTACAAATGTTTGACGTCTAAATGTTGATAGTGTTACATACATTTCTAA
>JASHSN010000202.1 GCA_030038695.1 Nitrososphaeraceae archaeon | reverse complement strand
TGGGTATTCCAAATCGTTGTACAGTCAACGAAACAAGGATGAAACCATCGTCTCGGTGATAAAGCGACTATTTGGAGAACATGTTACATCAAGGCTAGTGAAGACACAGAACAGAGAATTATCATTCAGATGCATAGCATACAATATCCACAGACTGACCAATATTGTTGTGATATTCTGTGGTTTCTACTAAGCCATATGTCTTAAAGGAAAAGTGTCGGGAATGAAATTATTTTTATTCTGATATACTTTTTGTGGTTCATTCCTTTCTTGGAGAATTTAAACCCGCAATCATTGTATACCAACGCTTTTCGTTTGAAACTATTCCTAGGCAATATAAGAACTCTCCTTATGCCGCACGACTCATTTCTGTTTAATTTGGAATTCATTTGGAGGTAATTTGGAAATATGTTTAAAAGATTCAAGGGTTGTTGTTTTGATGAATAGCATTGGTAATTGAAACAAGTGTTCTGGTCTCTGCAGGTGCAGGTTTAGCTTCTTTTCTATCACCATGCATTCTTCCTATACTTCCGGGTTTCATATCGTATCTTTCAGGAACAGCTATAAATGAAGCGAAGAACTCAGCTCAAGACACTTCTACTACTAGTATCCCTTCTAATGAAAATGTGGGAAATATCGAAAGTAATAGTTATGGCGGTGGACAGGGGCAGCAGAGGCAACAACAACAGCGGTCGTCGACAAGGATCACGCTTACGCGAACTAGACTTAACATTTTTCTAAACACCTTTTACTTTGTACTTGGCTTCTCACTTATTTTTGCAATATTGGGTGTAATTCTAAATAGCGTTCTTTCTGCGTATGGAGCCTGGTTTCAGCATTACCTTATATCTGTTGGTGGAATAGTAATAGTAGGATTTGGAATTTACCTCATACTATGTACAAGGATTCGAGGTTTAAACTTTGAGAAAAAGATGACAATGGGCAAAATACCAAGATTTAAAACAAGTTATATTACATCATTTGTATTTGGAGCAGCATTTGCAGCTGGGTGGACTCCATGCGTTGGACCAATCTTAGGTAGCACATTTGCATTGGCAGCAACTCATCCTGCAGCAGCCTACAATTCTTTGTTGGCTTATTCTATAGGCTTGGGAATACCTTTCCTGATTACAGGTGCTTTCTTTTCAAGAGCTACTGGCATAATTAGGAGAATGGTAAAGCATCTCAAATACTTCAACTTGGTAATGGGGGGAATACTTGTTGTAGTAGGTGTTTTATTGTTTACCAACCACTTAATTCTGTTAGCTAACTTCCCACTCGCAAATCAAATCATTAATCTGGAGAGTGGAACTTAAGTGCACAAACAAAGAAAGAAGAAATGGAGAAGTGGGGGAATTAATTAATGGATGGAGATAACATCAGTGCATTAGTAATGGCAATTGCAGTAGTAGCTGTAATTGTTGGGTTTGGAGTATATTTCAATAGTCCAGACCTCAATAAGGCTTCTTCGTCACAGCAACAACTAGAAAAAATTGTTTCAGCTTCTACTACAGCAAATGGTACAATCAAAACAATAAAACTTGATAGATCACAATTCCTTCAAATTGATAAATCACAGTTTCAGAAGGCACCAGAATTTGCTCAAATTGCAGGTTATATAAATACACCTAATAACGCTCCGATAACACTTGCATCTTTAAAAGGGAAAGTAGTGCTTGTCGATTTTTGGACATATAGTTGCATTAACTGCATTAGGACTCTACCTCATCTTAACGATTGGTATCAAAGATATGCTGATAAAGGCTTCGTAATAGTGGGTGTTCATTCTCCTGAATTTGAATTTGAGAAGAATTATGATAATGTAAAGACAGCAGTTCAGAAATTCGGGATAAAGTATCCTGTAATATTAGATAGTGATCATGGAACTTGGAATGCATACGGTAATCAATACTGGCCAAGAGATTATCTGGTTGATAGTCAAGGATACATAAGGCATGATCATATTGGGGAAGGTGACTATGATACAACAGAAAGCGCAATTCAATCCTTACTTGCTGAACGCGCTGCTCTGGATGGAATGAAAGAGATAAGCTTCAATACAGCAAAATCAACAACAACACTCAATCCAGACAGCCTAGCATATGTCGATTTAACAAAACAAATAACACCAGAAATATATCTAGGATACTCCTTTGCAAGAGCACCTCTTGGAAATCCTCAAAACTTCCAAGCGGACCAGACAATATCTTATTCAATTCCACCAAACACCAGTTTCAATCCTGATACGGTATATCTTGATGGTCAATGGAAGAATAATCCTGACAATATGGAACTGCAAAGCAACACAGGTCGTATTGTCTTGACGTACTATGCCAAGGACGTAAATATAGTAGCAGGAGGACACGGACAAATAGGAATAGTTACTGAAGACGGAGCTACAAAAATATCAAACAACTCATTAGGTAAGGATTTGACACCAGATGGCAAATTCGTACTTGACGGACAAAGACTCTACAATTTGGCGCTACACAAGAGCTATGGATCTCATTCCATTATAATCAATGTAAGTGGCAAAGGTCTTCAATTGTATACATTCACGTTCGGTTAGGGCTTCAGGGCCGTTCAGCTGAGAATCTAAAAAGAGATAACATCCCGTATAAGAAACAATCGCAATCTAAACTGAGACTAACTTCCTTCTGTTGTTGCAGCGGGTCT
>JASHSN010000201.1 GCA_030038695.1 Nitrososphaeraceae archaeon | reverse complement strand
ACTCCGGTCACAGCACTTACTGGAACGATTGCTAGTTCCCTTGAAAAATCCTTCACTCGCCAGAAGACCTCTGAATTGTAACCCATCCTTGAGAGCGACCCTACTACGTCGTATATTTTTTCGTCCAATAAAACACGCACAGAACTATCTTGTTCTTTAAGTTCATCTGTAATAGAGATATTAGTATTCGATTTATTTGATTTCCTCCAGCCACCCAACGCGTCAACCTTATTTAAGGCAACGACAAACGGGACCTTCCTTTTAGCAAGGATACCGACACTTTCGA
This sequence comes from Nitrososphaeraceae archaeon, assembly GCA_030038695.1. GTDB lineage: Archaea > Thermoproteota > Nitrososphaeria > Nitrososphaerales > Nitrososphaeraceae > Nitrosopolaris. The sequence goes on along the minus strand of JASHSN010000201.1, from coordinate 6,336 downwards.
CCGTTTGGGGCTCAAATCCCTTGTTTATATCTACAACAACGATTGCAAGATCTGCTGCTGAGCCCCCACGCATTCTTAGATTAGCGAAAACTTCGTGGCCTGGCGTATCTATGACGAGCAAACCTGGAGTCTGAGTTTCAGCTTTTGATAGCTTTTGATACAACGATCCTGTTATTTCCTTTATAGTTTCAATAGGAAAGAAGCTTGCCCCTATGTGTTGTGTAATACCTCCAACCTCTCGAGCCTGAACGGCCGTTCCGCGAATTCTATCTAGCAATGACGTCTTGCCAGAGTCTACATGACCCAAAACTACTACGACGGGCTGTCGGAGCTGCACTTATGTCCGATCAAAAATGACTCGGGACTCTTTTATGAAGCTTTCATACGAATCGGATGCGTGAATAATATTATCAGTAATGCCAAGTCCGAAATCACCTCTTATTGTCCCAGGCGCAGCCTCAAAGGATTTTGTTGTTCCTATCATTAATCTCACAACAGCTATTGCGTTAGCTCCTTCAAGTATACATGCAACGACCTGACCTGCTGAGATGAACTTTACTAAATCGTTAAAAAAAGCTTTATCCCTATGAAGTTCGTAAAATTCTCGAGCCTTCTCTATCGTAAAGTTAAATGACGTTAAATTTTTTATTTGAAGACCTTTTTCTTCAAACCTAGCGAGAATTCTACCAGTTAGATGTCTTCTAAAGCCATCAGGCTTAATCACGATAAGTGTCTGTTCTGAATCCATAGTTTACTTTTTTACCTTAATTCCACCTTTCACGTATTTTGTGGTCCATTTTAATCTTCTAGGATCACGTTTCAGCTTCCTCAGATTCTTCTTACACTTGTTAGAACATGTCCACTGAATTGAGCCGTCATTCTTGACAAGCATCGTCCCTTGTCCTGTAGTCACGTGTTTGCCACAGAAAAAGCAGTTTCGTACGGATGTCGCCGTTTTGCTCATATCTTATCCTATTGATGTGCCTGATATCACTTTATCTTTCGAGCTTCTCTTTCGGTTTCCCTTAGCATCAATATATCACTCATTCTGACCGAACCCTTGACATTTCGAGTTAAAATACGGCCCTTGTCTTTTCCTTCCAAAACTCTGACTCTCACTTGTATAACCTCACCTGCAATACCCGTTCTGCCAACTATCTGAATTACCTCAGCAGGAATAACCTTTTCTTCTGACGTCTTACTCATTTACCAACTATCACTTTTTGGCCTTGATAGACGTAATTGAGCTTACCACTTGCTCAAGGATATGCTGACCTTCGCCTGCATCTAAAATCGTTGCAGCTGCAGAACCCACCTCTATACCAAGAGACGCACCGAGTTGCTGCTTGCTGGGTACAAAAATATACGCTGCATTCCTCTCTTCACAGAGAATCGGCAAATGGGCAACTACCTCAGGTGGTTCAACATCTTCTGCGATGACAACTAATCGGCTGCTACCTCGCTCAATTGCCTTCGTCGTTTCGTTGGTGCCTTTTCTTACTTTACCGCTCTGCTTTGCTATACGTACAGCTTCGTAAACGGCATTAACCAGATCTTTTGGAGTTTCAAACTTTACATAGTATGGCTTACTCATTCTTTAATTATCACCCATTGGGATCATCCCTAATCTTTCTCTAAGAGGCAAATAACAGTATTAAAAATGTTGTCTATTGACTAGTACGTGGCTGTGTCAGTTAATGTACGGGATTTCCGGGTTCCAGTACGTTAATTGACGTGTTATCAAGTTTTGTTCGTTCATGGTATTTAGGCCACAATAATTTTGAATGCGTCCGTATTAGCATTTTGAGTCATTCGGTACCCGGTAGGAGCGAGCGAAATCCGGCCGCATCTATTTTTTTGTTAATTTAATTCGATTTCAAACACTCTTAATAGTAGATTCAATTACTCGTCGATATTCCCTCACTTTTGAATTTAGCAGCATCTCATCCGTAGATTCAGCGTATATCCTAAGTAACGGCTCTGTACCACTAGGTCTTACCATCACCCATGTTTCTTTGTCTATCCATATCTTTACACCGTCTAGAGTTTCAACATTTTGAAAAGTGCCGTGTTTCATGCACGCTTTCACAACCTTATCTGCTTTCTTTTTGTCGCACCTAAACTTCTCTTTGTATTGAAAAGTTTTTGGTAACGACGATATCAAATTGGAAAGCGTTTGTTTTTCTATTGCCATCATGTGTAACACAAGAGCGGTAGTCATGACACCATCTCGGACCTCATTCAATCTCCCGTACATGAAACCCCCATTTTCTTCTAATCCTATTAACGATTTTCTCCTGACCATCTCTCTAGAAACTTCAACGCTACCAACTTTTGTTTGAATAACTTTTGAACCAGCTTCATTTGCCACAATAGATACAGCCATCGTAGTATTTATTGGACAAACCACATCTGCTGCTTTATGCGAAGTACTTAGCAAATGTTGTACGATTTTGGCCGCGGTTCTATCTCCGGGGAGGACTACTCCTTTTTCATCACAGAATATACTTCGGTCTCCATCCCCATCGTACGCAACCCCTAAATCAGATTTCGTGCCTTGCACAATGCTGGATAGTTGTTGAAGATTATCCATCGTAGGTTCTGGACCTCGCGCAGGAAATTTGCCGTCAATGGTACCATTAAGAGTAATTATCTTACAGCCCAACCTCTCTGCAAGGAATGGGGCGACAGCTGCCTGTACTCCGTTCCCAAGATCCAGCGCAATGGTGAATTTTCGTTCTCGAATAGTATCAACAGCTATCAATTGCATCACTCTGTCTAAGTAAGAATTGATTATACAATGGTCAGAAAAATCAAGCCCGTATCCATTGATTTTGGAAAATGCCTTTGAGTAATAAATTGCTTCAACCTTTAATTCGTCTTCTCTGGAAATCTCAATACCGTCAGCTGCGCTTGGCTTTATCCCATTATATTCAGTCGGATTATGCGAAGCGGTTACCATGATACCACCGTTATAGCCAAGATACTTTGCGGCATACTGCAAACAAGGAGTAGGCACCAAACCTATATTACACACATCCATACCGGCGGCATTGAGCGTCGAACATACGATATGTGAGACAATTGGACTGGAATCCCTCCCATCGAATCCCACAATGATTGGTCCGTTTTCAAAGTAAGTTGCCAGGGAGTATGAAAGGTCGACGATCAGGTCTAGTGTAAGTTCGCTACCAAAAACTCCTCTGACGCCGTTGGTTCCAAATAACCTTCCAATTTGCATTATTTTGTTCACCTGATGCCGGGGAGAATAGTTTATTACTGTTACGATTTTGTTGTTGGCTTATATAATGCCGTCACTGTCTGTTGCGGTTCATAATTTCCACACATACACAACGTGCAGCAAATATATTACGTGCTGACTAGGACGCAACAACGTTCGCGACCATTCATTTTTGGGATAAAAACAATGTGTTTACTTAAAAGATAATAATTAAACCCCTCACCTGGTCAAAACCATGATAGTAATATATATGAGATTTTTTGAGAATTGTGTATGTCCAACAACCTACCACGCCAGAGGAACACTCCCCCCAGAATCATGGTTGTTGACGACGAGAAGGATATTTTGCGTATAATAAAAAGAGATTTAGAAACTAATGATTCGAAAATTACTTTCAAAGTTGATGCTTTCTCCGACAGTGAATCAGCCTTGAACGCTTTCAACAACCATCCTAATGACTATTATGATCTTGTCCTAACTGATATTAGGATGCCAAAAATGAATGGTTTCGAATTGTATCGACATATAAAGCAGAGAAATCCGACAATGAAGATCGCATTCATTACGGCCTTTGAAATCACCAAAGAAGAGTTTAGCAAGGTTTTGCCATCGATAGATGTCGAACATTTCATCAAGAAACCGGTAACAATGTCAAGTCTGCGACCTAAATTAAAATCGATTATCGAGAATTGATTTCAATTAGTTTTTGATGTTGATCTTAAGTACTCGTAACGAGTCGATATACAAAGAATCAGGAGTGCGATGATTGGCCGCAGCGATATTGTATGCAGCGATTTTGAACGGATTAAGTCCATATAAACCGACAAATGAGTGCGCCAAATAACATAGTATAATAGATAAATTGCCGTCATAGAGGTGGCATACGCGGGGGTTGCCAAGCCTGGCCAACGGCGCAGGTCGTCTCTGGGTTGGAGATGTGTGAGGCTTAGAATGAGCCAGGTAAATCAACTAGTGATTGGCTCCTGGAACCCTGTTTCTTAGGAATTCGTGGGTTCGAATCCCACCCCCCGCACTCGGTTAAATCACCAAACCTAACCAGAATACCTCACCACTAGTCAATCCGATGGTCAGTGGAGACGTTCTGATGTCAGAGCGGCTTGTCCGATCCCATTTTTTCAATTACAACATCATACCTGTCCCTTGTGCCTAACTTAAGACCAGCGAGGAAACTGATCTCAAGAATTCTCTATATCCTGGTGAAATCGTGGAGTTCACACACTAATGAATGGTGCGTACACATTCGTTCTTTCCTTTATGAGCTTCGAAATGAGTTTGGCAGAAATCGTTATTGCAATCCCCACAATGCCAACCAGATAAAGTATAGCAAACTACACATCTTCGTATTGGTTTGTTATAGTCGTAGTACTTATTTCGTTGCCTCAAAATTTCTCGTAACCTTTAGAGCCAATGATTCCATTTGCTTTGCTCACTGGAAAGAGCCTGAAATCACAGGAAATTTTCGTCAAATAGCTTGTTTTCTCTTTCATGGTTATAAATTTAAAGGTTTGTTTACGATTTACAGTAGAAGGTTTATCACCAGGAATCAAGCTTGGACATCTAGCAATGGAAATAACCAAGACCATTATCGAAGTCACAGTAGTGGGAAATGATCGCAAAGGAGTTGTTGCTGACATCACCAATTTTATATTCAAAATAGGAGGGAACATAGAGCAGGTTGATCAGAATGTTGTAAGAGGATTGTTTGGAATGCAACTGGAGGCTTCATTTGAAACTGTTGACAGGAAGAAAATAGATCTTGGAATGCGTTCTCTGGCAAAAGAATTAGGGATGGAAATCAAGGTCCACTATGAAGAGCCAGACCGGCTTAGAAACATAGCAATTTTTGTCAGCAAACAAACGAACTGTCTCATAAGACTCCTAGAAGCAAAAGAGAAAACATTGATTAAAGCCAATATACAGCTTATTATAGGTAGCGAAGCCACCTTAGGATCAATAGCAGAACGAAATGGGATCCCCTTTCACACTATTGATGACAAACAGGATCCGATTCTTGCTGAAAACAAGATATTGAAACTAACCGAGCAGTACAACATTGATCTCATTATTCTCGCACGCTACATGCGAGTATTGAGTCCTAATTTCGTTTGGCGATATCCCAATAGGATCATTAATATTCATCCGTCGCTTCTGCCTGCTTTTCCTGGTGCCTATGCATACGTACAGGCATACGAGCGCGGTGCAAAAATAGTAGGATGCACGGCACATTTTGTGACCGAAGACCTTGACCAAGGACCTATTATCTGTCAGGAATCATTTAGAGTTATAGAGTCTGATACTTTGGACACGATTCGGAAAAAAGGACAATCCCTAGAAGCAGAGACACTACTTGAAGCCACTAAATTATATCTTGAAGGAAGACTAGAGGTTTACTGGGGGAGAGTGCATATTATTCAGAATACATAGCGATAGAATCACCATATAGTGCTGCAAGGTTGTTAGCAGCGCGCACGTTTTCCGTTGCTGCGCCTTTAGAGAGCGATAAATTCGTAATGTAAACAGGGATGACGACATCGCCATTAAGATAGAGCTTTATTTGCCATTTTAAGTTTATCAAAGTAGACCTAAACTGTCTGCCAAGTACTGCGTTTGTTCTAGATGCCTTTGTCGATCGGAATTCCATGCATTCAGTCCATAAGCGTTGTTTATGAAGGCCTCAGAATTAAGAGCTGTAGAACTTGGTAATACCGATTGGCAAGATACGTATCTGTACTTCCCGTCGCTCGGATTAGCTATCGCAGGAAATGCAGGCTCAATGACTCTCACATGCTCCTTGGTGATTCCCAAACCCACTGAAACGCAATTTCTGCCCTCAACAAGATCGAGTCGCTCACCCCACGGTCAATGACATAACAACAACCGATAAGTGGCACAGCGGTCGGAAATGCCCTATCAAAGGCTTGGCCGTGATATTATCGCTTATAATCTCTTTTAGACCATCTGACTATAAGGCTGCCCGGTAAACCAAACCTGGGAAGCCTTGGAATGGAATAGGTTGTGGACAATCTTGTTATGATATCGCCTTTATGAATCAGGAAGCTTTCTAGAGGTAGAAT
>JASHSN010000200.1 GCA_030038695.1 Nitrososphaeraceae archaeon | reverse complement strand
CAAAAACGGAAGTTACACCTTTTTTCAGGGCGATTGATTATGCTCCTACTCAAGAATACATATCTGCTGAATACAGATTTTGTAGAGAGTTGAATTTCAGGGTGATGGAGTGCGAAGAACAAAGAGGTATAAATAGATATTCATCCAATCTAGTGGTGCTTGATGTTACAATAGAAGGTATTCGTGCTATAAATTGGAAAGCCTAATACTTTTATCTTGAATAAATGTAATATCAGATATGTCTAAAGAGATCGAGGAGAAGATAGTAAATCCTACAAGTATAGGTCAGCCTACACGTATAGTAATTTTAGGTAGCGGTTTTGCGGCTATTGAGGTCTTGAAAAAGCTTCAGAATGAGTTTGATACTAATAACAATATTGAAATTACTTTGGTAAGTAGAGATAACTTTATTCTCTTTACTCCAATGCTTCCCGAAGTAGCATCTGGCATGATTGAAACAAGAAACATAGTAACACCGGTCAGAGCATTTTGTAAAAAAGCAAAATTCTATCAAGCCAAAGTTAAATCTATAGATCTTAATAGTATGAGTCTTACTTTGACTCATGCAATTGGCAGACAATCTCAACCAAATGGTTGGTATGAACGCATATTGAGATACGATTACCTTATAATCGCATTAGGAAGTGAGAACAATTTCTTTAAGATGTATGATGTACAGAAATATTCTTTCACAATGAAGAGTATAGATGATGCCATAATTCTGAGAAACCATATTATAAACGTGCTGGAACAAGCAAGTCTTGAAGAAGATAATGTGGAACTAAGAAAAAGTCTATTAACCTTTGTAGTAGCGGGAGGCGGATTCAACGGTGTTGAAACCGTAGGAGCAATTAATGACTTCATCCGCGATTCCATTAAGGATTATTATAAAAATATCCAATCAGAAGTAAGGGTAATGCTTATTGATACAAATGAAAAATTACTAGCGGAAGTAGATGAGGAATTAGGTGATTTTGCATTAGAAAAACTGAAAGCTAAGGGCGTGGAATTCATGATGAAGTGTCCTGTTACTGGAGCAACTACAAATAGTGTAAAGTTATACGATGGTACAATAATTCCTTGTTATACCCTAATTTGGTCCGCGGGTGTAACTCCAAGTGAGTTAGTAGCTGAACTTGCTTGTGAACATGACAGAGGACACCGGATCGTGGTTAACAATTATCTAGAAGTGGCTGGCTATAGTGGAGTTTATGCGCTTGGTGATTGTGCATCTATAACTGATCCTCATACTGGAAAGCCTTATCCACCGACGGCGCAACATGCTATTAGAGAAGGCAAAGTAGCTGCAGAGAATATAATATTAGCAGTAAAACGTAAGAATGGAGAAAAAAATAAGGTGAAATTTGATTATAAAACCAAAGGGATGATGGCAGAAATTGGAACGAGAACCGGAGTTGCTATAATATTTAATAAATTTAAGTTACACGGATTTGTAGCTTGGTGGCTATGGCGTATGTACTATTTAGCTAACCTTCCAACGACAAAAAAGAAATTAAAGGTTCTTGGTGACTGGATCTCAGATCTCATCTTTAAACCAGATGTGTCCATGATAACTAGACAGGAAAGGGAAAGTGGGGAAGAGGAGGTATAAGAATTAGGGACATAAGTTGTGATTCCAGCGCTATTTGGTAATGCTCTTCACACTCTCTTTGCAACTTCATAACAATCTATGGTGTCAGTAGCTAATGGTAAATGTGGACCATGCTGTTCACATGATCCAATCGGTATGATTACCATCTTCATTCTTGTTGTAAGTTTTTCAATGCCTTTCCAATTGAATTCTTCCCATAAAATTGCTCTATTTTTGTCGCTCATTATTCGTCGTGAGAGAACGAAGAATTTAAATTTATCAATGCTCCTTTGAATAGCAAGTTGTAATTATCTTCGGCGTCTTACAATATCCTTTAAGTCATGGATATCGACATTACGAATATATGGGTCTAGCCTATTGCAATGGAAAAAGTAGTAAACGCAACTATCACGCTTAAACTGCTCTTACGTCCTGCTAATCACTTATCCTGATTGATACTGGTTTTGCTACGTTGCTGCGAGATTCTAGGTCTATCTTGTTGAGGTGTCATTTCCAAGTTTATCCCAATTAACCATACTTACATGACCATACTATTACAAAAGTTGAATTCTGATGAAAAATGTGCCAGAAGCCTACGATAATTAACATCCACTTCAAGATTTTTTTCAAAGCAAAACCCATTGCTCCGAGTCCACAACCGGTAAAGGGAATGATATTGGACATCAAGACCTCGCTAGCCAACTTCTTTCCGCTCCTTGCCATGTTTAAAGATAAATTCAGAATTAAGGAACGCAATCACTCGCTTCCTATGCTTATAGTATCCACCCATATAGACAGAGCAAGTTCTGATCTAGATAACTTATCCGTAACCCTATAGCACTACCTGATTATCATAAGCTATTTATCAAACGGTTAAATTTAGAAAAGAAGCTTAAAATAAATCGGCAAGCATTAATATGATATTTAACAATGATGGTTGTAGATAATCCGGTTTTTAAAGAAATTCTATGGGAATGGCGCGCTTTTGCTGTTAAAGTCGATCCAAGTATTTGTCGTAATATACTGAATCTTCCGTTGAAAGATGGTAAATCCACTAACATGTTAGATCGTTACATCTGCAGATTCGGATATGATGCAAATATAAAGATTAGAGACAAAGATCTAAAGATAAAAAAACTGGACGATAAAACGCATGCAGGAATAGAACGGTGGACTACAGAAGTTTATAATTTTCCTATTTCAGCTGCTATATTCAGAAACATAACTAAGGCACTAAATATTGATTTACCAGGAAGAGCGATTATAGATGGACAGCAGCTAATGTCAATTTTATCGGAAATTACGCCTTCAATCCAAGTAATTGACGTACAGAAACGACGTGAACTGCACGTATGGCCATCTGATGATAGAAACGGAGCAACAATAGAGCTAACAGAAATCAGCACACCTGAAAAAGTTATGACAATCAGTATTGAACACCGGGATTTGGAGAAAGTCACCAAAGCTTTGGAATACTTACAACTGACCTCAGATTCCATCAGAGTTCTAAGCTATGTTGACTGTTTAAGAGTCTGGGTTGAAGAAAAAAGCCTATTTTGATTATACAGGACATTATTGGCTTCATAACTAAAGCCAATTCAAATACATATACATATGGTAATGTGCATAATTAGTTAAGTCATGGCGTTATCATTAGCTCCTAGACACTTTGTAACCAAAATGGAAGAAAACGTTAAGAGGGTAGATGATAGACTTAATGATTATATTAAAGATTCAAACGAAAATAACATACATGATATAAGAACTGCCATTAGAAGATTGGACGCATCATTTACATCGTTACCAAAGAAGATGCGGAGAAAAACCAAAATTCGCAAATACGTAACAACAAGTAAACAACTTTTCAAAGTAAACAGCCAAGTTAGAGATTACGACATAATATTCGAAAAGTTACAAAAATACTCCTCAGAGCCAATTTATGGCAAGCTCACAGGATCATTGAACAGAAAAAGAAAAACAAAACTAGCTAGTGCAAGAAAGACGGCTTTGTCATTGAGGGATCTTCCTGTACCACGAGTTATGGAGAATCAAATACCTGCAAAACAACTGGAGACGAGATTCAATAAGGTAGTACTTAGATTACGCCAAAGAATAGAACAGGATCTTCCGGTAGTTCTTACAAATACCAATAAAATAGAAGTATTACATGAATTGAGAAAAACTTGCAAAAAGATACGTTATTTATTAGAACAAGTTTCACACCAGAATGGTGTTAATAAAAGGGAGATACATGCCATCATAACGGAGTTAGAAGATATACAAGACATACTAGGATCGATACATGATAATGACACCATGATAGCTTATGTGAAAAAATTGGGACATCCAAACGAGGTGACTAACGTTCTTCATGACGAAATTTCAGAACGAAATAAAAAATATGAGGATTTTATCCAGTTTTGCAAAGGAAGTGATACTAGACATAATTTCCTTCACCAGATCACGCTTCTGACATGAACAAAAAAGAAGATCAACTTATTTAACGAGAAGTATTGACTATAGATACATTAAAGCCAGGAACAAAACCACCCGACGAAATTAATGTAGTGGTCGAAATTCCAAAAGGTAGTAACATAAAATATGAGATAGATGCAAAAAGCGGAGAAATATCTGTTGACAGGAAGATGTTTCCCGCAATTTTTTATCCTTATAACTATGGCTTTATTCCTCAAACAAAGGGAGAAGGTGGTCACGATAATGGTAAGGATCCAATTGATGTATTCATACTTGGAAATTCTTCTTTACTGCCCAAGTCGGTGATCAGCTGCCGTCCTATTGGCGTATTATTAACTGAGGATCAAGGAGGCATCGATCCAAAGGTAATTGCAGTTCCATTAGCAAAGATAGATCCCACATTTTCAGCTATTCTAGATATCAATGACATTCAGGAGAATGTAAGAACCCAACTCGCGCATTTTATTGAACATCATAAAGATTTGGAAGAAGGAAAATACGTGAAGTTATTGGGTTGGGAAGGAAAAGAGGTTACGAAAATAATGATATCTGAAGCGATAAAACGGTACAATAAAAGTGTCGATGTTTAGGTCTTTGCCTGATCCAGTGATGCGATCATTATATAAAATGCAGTTCAGCTTTCTAAATCATTTATTATGAAATTAATGGTGATTTGTTTCTCTCTCTTTGAGCCGATATGATTCTTATACTACTGCAACAGAGGCGGTTTGCATAGGTTCCTTTTATTGGATACTTCATATGAAATGAAAATGCAAATTATGTCAAATAAATAAATTATACTATATACACTGATATGATACGAAGTATAAAGATATTACTACACATACTAGTGCTACGACGTGCTACAATGAAACACTTTAAATGTCACTGTCTGCTATAAATGATATGAAATTATTTGACAACATGAAAGCACAATTGTTCAAATGATTTTAGCGTCAGCACTTACACTTTATTTGCTTATTGGTATAATTGGACCTCTTCGTTTGCTGTCTTTCTTAATATCATACAACGCTTCAGACAGCCCTTTTGCCGGAGCTTGGTTCAATTTTGGTTACTTCGCATATCTAATCGGAGTTCTAGCTATTGGCATGATGGCAATGATTTACAGGTATTTTGAGCATACTCTGCATATGGGATACGACAGAGCGACGAGAGTCTTAACTGCACTGAACTTTGTATTCATGAATGCCGGGATAATAATTGCGACTTGGACTATGATGATAGCTGGATATGTAGGTGGAGTCGCTCAGATGCTCAGATGTCATCTGTATGGGGAAGCAAAGGATTTCCTGTTATGCAAGTACACTACACGATCTTTATTCCATACGAGGTCCCTATTTTGGTTGCTGTAGGAATATTGGGCACAGCTTTGGGAATAATACTTGGATCTATTGGATTTTTTGTCAATTTGAAGCGAAATACTATGGAGGTATGAAAATTTGATTACTATGCGGTTAATGATAATTCCGTTTGCTTTTATTATAGCATTAAGTGTAACGACTACTCAAATTATTGCGAGACAACTGTCATCAGCTATTTTGGAATTGCTGTATTTGAGTACATTAACTCCGGCCCTCTCTCCTTGGATGGAGACTACTGTCTACCTGCCGGAATAAATGGTCTTACTCCATCAGAAAAGTTTCTACAAACATTCAATAGATTGCACAACAGAAATAATACCAAGCAGAAAAGTGTAACCGATGTAGGTAACCAAAATTGTTACCTATCTGTGTAATCTATGTGAACTATTTTAAGGATTTCTGTTTTTTAATCCTACTATATTCCACCTCTCTTTATGTTCGGATCAGGACGTATTTTCGGATAGTAATCTATTCGAGGCTTGTCCTCACTACCGTCT
>JASHSN010000199.1 GCA_030038695.1 Nitrososphaeraceae archaeon | reverse complement strand
AGAACCATCATTGTTCGAAAACGATCACGACTATCCTTGAAGCTTATCTTTTCGCCCAGCTTTAGAGTCGATAATTCGCGGGATTGTTTTTGTGGTATAGAGATTACAAATGTTGGAGGGACTCCTATAAGATTTTCGACACGTTCAGTTTGATGAACCTCGGTGTCTAGAAATCCTTCCACAAATCGGATAGGCTTTTAATAGTTGTACAGGGATAAACATACATGTGTCATCGTTCCAAGCGAACGAACACAGTTAGGTAAGTGAATATATAATACTTATGGAAATTCGAGACACAAACCTCAATATATCTTAGGGCAATGGTGTAGGAGTAGTTGCCAACAATAGAGCAGCGGTGCGATTGAAAGAGTTGCCTTTAAGGGATTAATCGACAATACGCTGTACTTGGTATAGATGCATTGGAAGGATACTTCCAAGTACCCAATAAAAACCCGAACAGACAATAGGCCGTGATATTACTGTGATGATCCTGTGGTAACATGGTAGCTTGCAGACACCGAGAGTCCTTTGAAACACTACAATCTACTGACGCATGTACAGTTGTCGTTGCGCCCATTATTGCTATTACTGTTCCTAACACGACGGAGATTGCTTTATACGTTATACTGTGCATTTTTCGTTTCTCTGTTTTATCACCAGATACTACTATGTAAAGGTAGCATTAATCACCTCTGATCTCGATTATCATCGTCACTCCTATGTCAATTTGCCAACCTCTCGTAGCTCCGACTCCGCAACATAACTTTCACGGTCGGCGACCTCATCTCGATAACCACAACATCCTTCTCTTTGAGATACCGGCGTCTAGGGTATCTGGTCTGCTCCAGCTATCGATACGCGTCCGTAAATGGGTCTGCTGGTAACGCTTATACAACGATGGAGAGAGGAATTCCTGCCCGCGATCTTTACAGGTAATCACCATATCGGCTTAGCTTCGAACAGGATGTTTAACTGTATGTCTGACAGGTAAACTGGACCAGCCTTCGTGAACATCTGCCAACAATTTCGTCAATTCGGGTTCTCTGATTTGGGTTCCTCAGGCTGTCAATCAGGCCGAGATCCTTGCTTCTACTAAAACACCAGAAAAGCCTGCCGCTGAACACTTTTCTCCCAAAAACTTGTGCTGGGCTGGGGTCTTATCCCAGTCGCGTTACAGCTTGTTTGAAATTTCTTCCCCCCGGCCCAGAATTCGCCAGGCCCCTATGGATTGCGAGTACCAGCTAATGGATTTGCGTGCACCACGCGCCACTAGAGTATTGTAGGTAGATCCGGTTGAATAGCCAATATGATCGAATGTGACAACCACGTGTTGCGCGCCGCGTAGGGGACGCGCTCTGACGGTATGGAGGTCGTTAACAAGACGTGGATCGACAAGATGAGGTATAGAAAGGGTAAAGGTTCCTAGGAGCCAATCGCTAGACGGTGCAATAGGAAAGGTAGGATTAGCTGGGGGGAGGGATGTAGAATTGTTGGGAGCCCCAAAGACAGACATTCTGCAAATGTGATTGTGTATTTACAAGACTCTAGTCCGTACCTGTCATATAAAGCCACGTTGATCAAGCTCCAATACTTCAAGACTCCCAAATCTGTAATCGTAAATGCCAGGAATGCAAGACGCATGTCGTTGTTGGATGGATCCTGCAATGGGGAGTGTTTACGATACCATGATGGATATAGCATAATAACACAGTGTCACCTAGTAAAAATTCGGAAGCATCGAAACGAACCGGTGGAAATATGTTTGTCTTTCAATTGGCGTCTCTATTTCTTTATGGCTGGATACTTTGTCTCGCAGTTGATTATATTGACTGAACGGGCCTGTTGAAAAACCCAATATACTTCTTAACAGATGGTTGATAGGAATTGATTGACCAGGATACGATTGAAAGATTACCTCTTATTTAACAGAAATATTCTTATTGGGTTCACCGGTGCATTTCTAACTAGTGCTGTAATTAGCCAATCGATAGCAGGATTTACTTCTCCGCTTATCAATTCCTTACTCTCTCTACTGGCTGATGTCAGTGTATTTTTGACGATATTTGGTATTCTATTCTATCGCGATAATAAAGAGAGATTTGTAAATGAACAGACTCAGAAGCGAGAATCTGGAAAAATAATTTGGCTATAATCAAAGTAGTATCTACACTTTCGGTTGCTGAAATTGAATATAATACTGTAAAACCCTCTATTCACTTTTGGTTGCTGACCATTCACTATGAACCGTTTGTGGCTTCGACAATTGCAAGTTTTATTACTATAATAGGATACATAGCAATTGCTGACTGTATGGCATACGTTACACGTTTATTTAAAAAAGTATAATATACAATCAAAATCAATCAATAATGACAGACAAATCATTGATTGGTAGGGATAGTAAGGATCATGTGCCTCAAAGTTTCTGGGGTTCAGCGATTACCTGTAAAAATAGGAACATATAGTAAATCTGAAGCTATATTGTCACCATGGACGAATGTAAACACTGGGCCTGCAATAAATTCAATAATACATGCGTTGGATGTGGAGCCATGATATGTCCAGTATGTTTAAAGGAGTCTAACAGTTGCAAATGTGAAAATAAAGATATATGTTGTGCAAACGAGGGTTAGTCAATACGCAATAATATAGCTACCGCTAATTAATAAACTAAAAGTGACTGGTAACAATCCCGTTCTTCCAAATGCAACAATAAGACAAGAATACGTGAAGTGTGGTAATCCTGATTCTCAAAGTTCGCACGGTCCCTCGATAGACGTTCGAGTGTTACAGAAAAAATGATTCAATTGATGATTTACTCGTTTCTTGACTTATAATATCATTACTGCAGCACTTATCGCAGTTGTCCATAAACCAACTTTGTGCCCTTCAGAAGATTGTATGAAATTATTTGTAAATCTTGCCTGAAAGCTTCCATTGTTCCTCTCTTTGATCGCATGTGAGGCTAAAATCATCTGGCAAACATTATTGTTGTCGCAGGCATCTCTATTGCCATATCTGTATAACCGCCACATGCACAACAGAAATAATACCAAGCAGAAAAGTGTAACCGATGTAGGTAACCAAAATTGTTACCTATCTGTGTAATCTATGTGAACTATTTTAAGGATTTCTGTTTTTTAATCCTACTATATTCCACCTCTCTTTATGTTCGGATCAGGACGTATTTTCGGATAGTAATCTATTCGAGGCTTGTCCTCACTACCGTCT
>JASHSN010000198.1 GCA_030038695.1 Nitrososphaeraceae archaeon | reverse complement strand
TGTCTTTGTATAATTGATACCAGTTATATTACTACTGTTGTTGGTTGAGCCTGCGGCAAATACGCTAATACTATGCGTACTTGCTAATGCAGACGATGAAATTAAAGCAATCGCTGTTACTAAAAAAGCAACGGTGCTCATTTTCCGCGTGTCTGTTCGGTTTTTGTTGATATTAGTTTTCGTCATGGTAATCCCTGCTGATTAAGTATTTAAAAATAATTTTTCCAACTGTCATCCAGATCTCATCCAGAACGGGTCCACATATTCCGGTCAAAACGGGAAAATACAGAATTTACATTCATTGTTACTCCCTTATCAGTACCTTAGCTACTCTACCTTCATAAAAGCGGACGATGTTATTCGAGATCTCTTCAAGACAGTCCTCTACGGCAAAATGGCCGGAATCGAGGCGATGCATTTCAGCATTTGGTAGATCTCGCAAATAAGCCTCACCTCCTTCGGGTGCGAAAAAGATATCATTCTGTCCCCAGAAAATTATAGTGTCTGGATGGCGCTCACGTAGAAATTTCTGCCACTGTGGATACAATGCAACATTGTTGCGATAATCGTAGAACAAATCCATCTGTACTTGCCGTGCACCGGGACGTTCCATGAATCGAAAGTCCATATTCCAGTTATCCGGGCTGATAAGCTCCGGATTCTTATGACCATAAAGATATACCTGCTTAATAGCGTCAAGCTCTAGGAAGGCAGCGAGAGGACCTTCAGTCTCAGAGGTGCGATTCTTCCATAGTGAACTACGGAATCCATCCCAAGCTTTGGTGAAGCCAACTTCGTATGCATTGGAGTTCTGTATGATAAGCCACTTGAGCCAGTCCGGATGATGATTAATGATACGAAAACCGATAGGTCCACCATAGTCCTGTACATACAGTCCAAACTGTGTAAAGCTTATTACCTTCAATAGTCCTTCCACAATTTCAGCTAGCTTGTCGAACGTGTAGGCAAATTTTGAACGATCTGGCATATCAGAGTTACCGAATCCTGGGTAGTCTGGGGAGATCGGCAAGAGCAGACATGAGGTTACGGTACTGATGAGATGATGAGGGAAATCCATGTAGCAACAGCAGCTTGGGGTCGGTTGGATCGCCTGTCTCCCTGTAGAAGATCGATAGCCCGTCGACTGTGACCGACTTATGTGAGGTTATTGCTGTTGTTCTTACGGTGTGCGATAATTTGTTTGAATCTTGTTTATACATTGAGAACGACGACGACGCACATAATAATTATCCTTTATGGCTTACAGTAAGGTACTGGTAAACCTGCTTGATTTGAAAATGTTCCAAATCTATAAGTAGTATCATAACTTAAGTAGTATTTAATTTAACCTACCGAAGTACCGGAATGATCAATATATTTGAAGCGTTCATTATACTATAGCGTCATTTGTAAAGTATACACAAACGACGTTAAGTTGATTGGAATCGACTTGACCCTGTTATGCCAACCTGCAGGAACAAGGTGGTAGTCATAATTAATATTCTGTCTTATAGCAAGACAGTGGTAAAGTTGAACCTTTAATAATTTCACCCCTATGACTTTCTTATGAAAAATCTAAAGAAGAATTCTTTCTATGCTAAAGCAAGGCTCTAGGTAATAACCTCAATGGCATTCGTTCTTTTATTTGTACCAACAACAATGTCTTCTGCCTCCGCTGAGAACGAGGTCTAGGTTGATTGATGAGTTCACAATCTTGGGACTATCGAGAAAGGATGGCTTACCGGACCAAATGGCAACCCTTTTGACACGGTTAGCATAATAGTGAATCGCCCTATCGCTTATCGTTTCCTATAAAAGAAACAACAAGACTCCATTTCTTTTTATTTTTTAACTGATATAGTTGTCGTGTGTGTGGTGTTTGGGTGTGATGTGTATAACATTGTGACATCGTGATTTCAAGAGTGGGATAACACGTTTTTTTCTCTTACTATGATCTTGTATCTGAATATATTGGTAGCATTAACTGCTGGAATTGCACTAGTAAACGTGGCTCTTTTGATATCATTGCTTACAATATATGCAAGAATATACAAGAAGACTAAGGGGGCTTCATTACTATTGACTTTGATATTTTTCGCTGGAATGTTGATATTACACAATCTAATTGCAGTTTACACTTATTTTGCGATGGAGTCATTATATTCCAGATTTGCTGCCGGTAATACATTTAGCTGAACTTGCAGGAATAGCTGTACTGTTGAAAGTTACGCTAGGTATAGGCGTCTTGTAGCGCTCGCAGAAGATCAATTAAATCCTTAATATCATGTTACTCTAGATAGTTATCGATGAATGCATAAGAACACATCATTAATTATGGCTTCGGGCGTAGCAGCAATTCTTACAGTATCTGTGCTGGTATTTGTGAGTGGAAACCGATATGGGACGTAAGGACTGGTATTATGTTCATTTTCCAAAACTGTTGATTAAGAGACTTGATCAATTTTTGCAAACGCCTAGAGCTAGAACTATGGGCATGTCTAACAAACCGGAGCTATTAAGACATGTTATCAATGAATTCCTCGATGAGCAAGAGTCCTTATATAATAACATCGACTACATAGAGGATTTTATTCTAGAAATGAAGGATCGTGATCACGTGGTTCTTACATTTGATAATGGATCCCAATTTAAAAAGATTGTTAAAACCTTCGTAAAGCGTGGGATCGGCTGCAATCAGATCAATGTACTGTTTTTTTATAACAATGAAGAGCAAAAATTTCTAGAATCACTCGATAAGATTCCAAATATAAATTCATTATTTAACTCAGGGGAAATAACAATGATTCCAGTTGAAGAAAGTGCTGATAATGATAGTGTTTGGTTTGACCATGTTCGTAAAAAGCTCTC
>JASHSN010000197.1 GCA_030038695.1 Nitrososphaeraceae archaeon | reverse complement strand
AGCTGCTGGAGTGCTATACAATATCACAAATTCACTATTACTTACTCCATCTCTTGCAGCCCTTGGCTGGGGACTAAGTGATGCAGCTGTATTTGGAAACTCACTTCTGGTTATAAGATATACTAGACCAACTTGATTGACGTATTTTGGAAATGGACCAGTTGAAGGTGGAAAATTGTAAGGAATGTTAGTTTGTTTTCTTGGGCTTATGTCTATAAATGGGTCCTCAGTATCTTCTAACATTCCTGGCATATTCGGATTAGGATTGAGATGGAAGATTAGATGAAAGATCTTCACGTTTATCATAAGAGGATGGGGCTTGTTGCTACTAAACAGATAGGAGAAATTTCATCTATGTGTGGTCGCATAAAGCCTGAGCTGTCATGAGTCCTCCGTCAAGAATCCCAACGCCAAGCCGTCGCTGACAGGGATTCCAAGTGTGTGAAATAGACTATGAGCGTGATACGTCAACGTTGCTAGCCCAATGTTGTATCTGTGTTGAGGTATCATTTCCTAGTTTATCCCAATTAAGTGCGCTCACATAGCCATACTTTTGCAGCAGTTGAACACCAACAAGGAAGATCCCAGCCAAAAAGCCTACGACAATTAGCATCCATTTCAGGACCTTTTTAAAAACAAAACCCATTGCATGGCCCAGAAGTCCACTACCAGCAAACGGTATTATACTGGGCAACAAAGGTTCACTACAGTTAATTACAGATACCTTACTTTACTGATTTCTCTTGACAACTTACATAGTTTCTTTTGTAAACTAAACCATGCTTTATAATAAATTCATTGGCTTGTAAACTTTAGATTAAAATGCCGTGGTAAAATATGTATAGAATGAATTAAGCTACAGTCTATTTGTTTTCATATACAACGCTGTACGAGCATAAAGAGGTCAGCAGATATATTCGCCACACATATTCATGAAAAAATTGTTTGAGCTGCAGCAGTATATTTCTGAATCTTATCAAAATATAATAATCGTCATTAATGATAACAGGACATGACGTCAATGGGCACTACCATGAAAGTGATGCTCGTCTTAGCTGTAATCGGTGTTGTTTTATTACAACAATTGTCGATGTTAGGTACCAGCTTTAACAGCAATATCAACAATATCAGAAATCTTGCATTTGCCCTCGTTAGTAGTAAACCGATTACTCAAAGATTAGACCATGCACATTTCTTGCCGCTTACAAATAATAATAAATTGCATCAAGTGAAAGTAATTGTAGACTATGCTCCGATTAGTCTCGGAAAATATGCATATATGAAAGTATATGGACCAAATAGGACATTATTAAAGATCTCATCATCCCAGCATGGCGTGAATACTATTGCTCCGGGTAAAGCTGAATTTGCAACCACGATATCCGACAGCACGATAAAGCAAGTCTCAGTATACATAATGTTTACAGATTCACTTAGGAATGCCAATTATTCAAATCCAATAAGTATTAATCTCAACCTTGGCCAGACTCTTCAACCACCAACCCCCGAATCACATCTTTTAACTCATTAAGAAATCTATTTAGTAAAAATTCTACTGGCAACAATAGCCCTTGCTTTTACATCCACCAAGGATCTGTATCAATCAAAATCCATTAGATCTTACATGAAAGTAATGTTCAGTACTGCCTACAGAAAAGATCAGGTGGTTAGTTGAATAAAAGTTGCTTAGTTGATAAACGTGAAATTAGAGAGGAAAGCAAAAGATGAAGTTTATTTCTAACCACATTGAAACACAACGTAAAGTAGCCACAATCTGCTTATTGAGGGTTTTGATACTATGAGAGTTTTGGGGTTATTCCCATCACTTTCACAACTGGACTTAATTGAACATGTGAAGAAATATAATACCAATAGTTGAAAAAGAAAAATATCGATGAAAGAAAGAAAACAGAGTGATAATAAGATCAATAAGAAGCAGCAGTCAGCAGAATTTCAACAACAAAGTCGGAGGCATCGCCGTTTCCTTCCCCTAATGAGCAACACCTTTTACAACTGCGAGTTCTGTGGAGTTGGAATTGCAGTAATTAAGATCGATACTGCTGGAAATGTCGAAGGACAGTTCAAGGTTTGCGGTTCATGTCTTAAAGAATATATCAATGAGCAAGCAGCAAAAAAGTAACAAATATGTTCATTTTATGATCATAATAATTACTTACCTTAATGATCATACGGATAGCGGTAGTATTGTTTTGTCATTAAGACCTTTGTTCTTGTTTGCTTTGACATTTTTTGACTGACAAGACAACGGTATGAGAATCCTATTTGCTGCCAACGGTTGACCTTAGAACATTCCATTTCTCATCCTATCTTATGTGGTAGACAATCTTGGAGTACGATCCGTTGTCGTAAATAATTTGTAGTGGATAGATGGGACGGCTAAATACATGGGTTCATATATAGAAGGTCGAATGTCCAATTATACACTGTTGTACGGAAAGAAAAATTCTTTTTAGTGTTTTGGATCTGACATCATTGCAGATCACAGAATTACCTTGCACCTGATCCTTGCTATCTTGCAAGTTTTTGATCGAGATCTCCGAGGCTGGAAAATCTCTTTCATAGAGCTTGTACTCTTGTTTCAAAAGCCTTCTACCATATTCTTTAGGAAGTAATAATAATTGTGGTAGATTGGCAGATATCCGCTCCCCGTACTTGGCCAGATATCTTCACTAAACTTATTAGAACGCTCTTCGTCAAACCGTCATGGATTATTCAAATCTATGCCAAAGAGTCATGGATCTTGATCCAGGCATCCGCTTTGCTGGGATATGCGATAATACAGGCGAAAATGTCTACGGTGGACAGCGCGTTGGTGTAAAGAATATTCTCTCCAAAGAAGAAACTAGACAAGCGAATTTACAGGCTTTGGCTACATGGGCATTATATCTTCCGCTTGAATTAAAAGTAGGGCGAGGAAAGTATGCAATGGTAGAATTTGAAAAGATTAAGCGAATCTCAGTGCCCTTGGACAAAGATCACCTATTGGTGGTAACAACTGAAGTTGATATAGACCATGAGAACATAATAAAAGCTACTCTTAATTTCAAAACTTCTGACTTGCAGCCAAGTCAGTTGCGTTAGAAGATGATTGCAGCTGGTGCAGTGGAAGATAATTGCAGTTTCGGATGGGTACTGTTCAGCAGTCTTATTCCTGAGTTTACAGGTCTATTAAAACAAAATCATAGGTGTTAACAACAGCCACGTGATATTGTTTGGGCACACGAGAGTGTAGCTGCTAATTTAAATTACTTCAAAATGGTGGAACTTGTCAAAACAGTTATATCATTTATTCAAGCTTGTAACCATCATGGTCTAGTATGCATATTATTTTATATATTGGATTTGTCATGCAAATATAATAGATGTTTAACAGGATAGGTGCAATTATACTTCTTGTTTCCGATATGAAAGAATCGATGAAATTCTATAAAGATGTGCTGGGAATGGAAGTAAAGCAGCAGACCGAAGACTGGGTTGAATTTTCAAAGCAGGGAACCGTACTTGCGCTTCACCCGACAAACGAGAAAAAGAAATTGACAAAAAATATTAGTATGCTAATAGGATTCAATGTTAACGACTTAGAAACTGTTTGTAGTGATCTCGAAAAGAAAAAAGTAAAATTCCACAAGAAAATGACCAACGAAGTATTTGGAAAACATGCTATTATAGAAGATCCTGATGGACACTTAATTTCTTTGGCGGAAATGGTTCCCAAAGAAGAATTTAAGCAAATCCCTTACTACCATGGGTTCGCACCAGAATAGGCATTATAGGTTATCCTCCCAGTGTCTTTAGTTTTAGGAATTGTACCTCCAATCCACGTTTGTCTTCAAGTGAGATTCTATATGCTTCATTTTTTTGTAACGGCATTAGAAAAACACCATTCTCTTTATTGCATATAGGGCAGATCCTAAACGGATGATCATTTATAGTATCTTCTGATGCCGAATTCACAAAAAAAGTAGCACACCAGTGGCAGTATTCACATGTAGCAAATTGGCGAGTATGCTCATTTAAGGGTCTTTTGACCGTATTGACAGAAAACAAATGATATATTTTTCACCGTATTTAACATCATTTCTTGTGATATTTATAGATTGTTATGTAGGATTTACATGCTGGACCTACGTAGGCTCGTCGCACACCGATAATTCTGCACAAAAGACATTCTTAGCTAAAAGGCCTCGCTAATTAAAAACATTGAAGCTCATAAAAAACATGCTCTCGGGGATTTGAGCTAGGGCATGTTTAACACATGAAAGATCTACGATACAAATCTCTGGATGCCTACCCTTAAAGATAGCGGTGGTGGGCACTAGCATAAATACAGACTCACGTATTACACGACGTACTCAAATCTAGCATAGTCGCTTCCTCTAGAATATAAAGGGAAATTGAGAGCAAGGAAGGCAATTCGAATATAGAGTATATTCGAAGAATTTTCGTGTGCTCTATTAGTTGCTGTAGTTTCTCAATCCACGGCTTCAATTCTTGTTCGGAATACAGATAATTATACCACTAATGATCTTTCGTATTTCTTCGTCGAAATCTAATTTATCATATAATGACGACCGGCAAAGGTACTGGAACTGTTACTTTGGTTTTGTTGTGTTGTTGCCCTGGGTAGTTGGAAAAAAGGAACTGCACCACTACTAAGAGCCTATGCGAAAAGTCCTGCTGCTCTGTAAGTAATACATGTACAAGCAAAATGTAACATAGCTACGTAGTTTTCTAGTTTTTTCTCCCATCGTATCAATAATCTTCTAAACCTATTCATCCAGGAGTGGGTTCTTTCAACAATCCAATGTCTAGCTCTGTATCGTGGTATTCGTTTACAATTTAGCCT
>JASHSN010000196.1 GCA_030038695.1 Nitrososphaeraceae archaeon | reverse complement strand
TGGCTAACAAATTCATTGATATCAGCCTGCGTGATTGCTGATGGATTATATGCAAGATTATGATAGAACCATGATAAATACAAAAGCTCTTTTCCTTCAACAAGGGCTTCTGGCATATCTGGTACTTGATGGAATATGGACCACCATGTTGGCATTTTTCCGGGAGGTGCAAAACCTGAAAAGGTGTAATCGATGACTACTAACCTCTTTACTTCCGTAGGATGTGCGGCTGCGTAAGAATAGGCTATTTGAGATCCGATATCGTGACCCACTAGGAAAATTGTTTTAAATCCTAGATGAGTAACTAGTTGATGTATGTCTTCAGCTACGGTTTTACCGTCATAACCATTTGATGGTTTTGAAGAATCTCCAAGCCCTCGTAGGTCAGGTGCAATGACAGTATAGTTCTTGGCTAAGGCTGGCATTACATGACGCCATTCATACCATGTTTCCGGCCATCCGTGTAATAAAACTACAGGAGCACCGTGACCTCCAATAACGTAGTGTATTTGAACACCATTATTAACAATTGCCATATGATGAGAGAATGTAGTGTTATCAATCAGAAAGGATATACCAGTAGACTGTTCTTGATTGGTTAGAGATGACGACGTTTGATTAATTTGTTGTTGCGCTAGTCCGACCTGATTTTGGTTTAGGAAGGTGATAAGAACAGTACTAGCTGCAATAACAATTAAAAGAAAGATTGTTTTTCCAGAAAAATCAAAGGAAATACTTTTCATGATAAAGCCATAATAATTACTCAATTTAAAAGGATTACTGAAAAATGGTTAATTGATTAGAAGCCTTACTATTCCTGTAGTAATTTGCTTGCTACTGACAGATGTGATATCACTAGCGACTTGAGCGAGATTTTAATAAAATAGGGAAATTTAACCCGGTTAAAAAAGTTTCACACCTATTCAGCTCAGTAGGAAGATTGGTCTAATAGGACATGGAAAAATGTGTTAACTTCTTAAGACCCTCAAAAATTATATAATGCTGAATGAAAAAATGGCAAAAATAGAATTTGTTATATTGGTAGTGATTGGAACAATACTAAGTTCAATAGCCTTGCTGGGCTACGAATTGGATGCTGCAGCTTCACAAAACAATACTAGTATTACAAACGACACATCATCTAATATACATGGTCACTTAATTTATGAAGTACACGGTAAAATCGTAGCTCAAAAGATGATAAACTCAACGGCTCAGGAGGTTTCATACGCTGGTCTTGGAAGATTTACTAACGGAGTGGACGTTACAGAAGTATGGACTTATATTAATTCACATACACCAAGTGGTGCGATCCAAGGTGTAGGTCATGGAATGCTAAAGACAGTTGATAATAAAGAAATGGCTATAGCAAAAGGATATGGCAGAGGCCTTACAGAAATAGGGAAGGTAGTATATCCTACAGCCCAGCTATATAGTACAAATTCAACTGGCAGGTTAGCATTTCTTAAACATATCGTTGGATTCAGCGAGTGGCAAGTTGATAATTCCGGGAACTACAGCTACAAAATGTGGGAATTCAAATAGTCTGTAGTCTAAGTGCGTAAGCGGATTTATTGTTGAAGAGACGGAGTCAGCGTTCGAAGAGTTGCATCTAGAGTAAGCGAAGGTTCAATTCCGATTTGTTCATCAATATCCCTAAAGCCAGTGATAACGTATAGAGTAATGCCGACAACCCTTTTGGGTATGGTTTGTGGGTCTGTATCAAATAATCTACATTCTAGCTATCTCGGCTGCTGCCCTAGAGACTACTTCAGATAACGCAGGATGAATATGAACGGTTCTTATGATGTTATCTAAGGAACCACCGTTCTCATCAGCCCTCATAGCCACTAAAACCTCATGAATAAGAATCGATGCTTCGCTTCCGATAATATGACAACCAAGGATTTTCCCGTTCATTTTATCTGTGAGAAATTTTACAAACCCATCTCGATCTTCAAGTGCCAGTCCCATTGCGGTATTCATGTAGGAATAGACAGACTTTTGATATTTTACGCACCGTTTCTTCAGTTCTTGTTCTGTGAAACCTACGCTCGCAATCTGAGGTGAGCTAAAAATTGCGTGTGGCATTGCTGCATAATTGACGGGAATTTTTTGATCAGGATGTAAAATATTGTGATATGCATACTTGGCTTCGTGGTTGGCTGTGTGTTTGAATAAATATCGGCCTATTATGTCGCCTAGTGCGAATATTCCATTGACGTCGGTTTCAAGGAATCTATCAGTTTTAATGTAACCCTTTTCGCCAACGCTAACCCCGGTTTTTTCAAGATCAAGGGTGTCTGAATTCGGAATTCTTCCTGCAGCAATTAGTAGCTGATCTGACACAATCTCCAAGGATTTTCCTGATCTATCTTCCTTTGCTATCACAGAGAAGGTATTATTATCATTTTCTTTTGATACGTATTCAGTTTCATAACCTACGTAAACGTTATATTTTTTTGAGAATATCTCTGTAAATTTCTGGGAAACCGCCTCGTCCTCATTTGGAAGTAGTACGCTGTTATGCTGGATGATGTTTATCTTTGTTCCCAAAGCTCCGAAAAAGTGAGCCAACTCACACGCTATGTATCCTCCTCCGATAATAGTAAGGGTATAAGGTTGTTTTTTAAGACGTAATGCCTCATTGCTAGTCAAATAGTCAGTTCCTTCAAGACCTTTTATGTTGGGTATTCTGGGTCGAGCACCAGCAGCTATCAGTATTTTTTCTGCTGTTAAGATATCATGACTATCTTCTCCTACTATAGTAACCGTTTTAGGTCCAATGAATTTACACTCATTTGAAAATAGCTTGGGATTGTCGACATCCTTAAATGCATTTCTGATCTGGTCGGAATCGGAATCAGTAATGGTGTTTACTCTCCGAACTATTTTTTCGAATTCTATAGTGTACCCGTGAACATTTACTCCAAATAGTTCAGCTCGCTTAATTGTTTCTGCTACATCAGCACTCTGTATAAGTAATTTGGATGGTATACACCCATTATTAAGACATGTTCCTCCCATTCTGTCTTTTTCGACAATTGCAACTCTAAGACCATGTTGGGATGCAGCGTTGGCTACGTCTAACCCTGAGCCAGATCCTATGACGATTAGATCGAATTTTTGCAATTTAATTGATTAAACTTACAACGCGGATATACTTTTTGATCTTATAATTGCTCGAGCTTGGGTTATGCTAACAAGAAAAGTATTGCATGATTACATAAAACACGACTACCATTATGGTTTATGTCATATGTCTATTAAATTTGCTTTCCTTGGATTTTGATTTCTCAATCTTCATACCAAATTATTCCTCTTCATCCGAAGTATTTTTTAGAACTGAAACTCAATCTAAGGAGAATATAGACAGGAGATTGATAAATGATTATATGATATCGCGTAGCTTTTATATACAAAATGTTGATTTGGTTAGAACAGTCCTTTATTAAATCGGCAGAAAAACTAAACGATAGATTTTCTGGCCAGGATAGGGAAGAGCTTTCACACACGATTGAAGCAAATTATGAAAAGATAAGGTTAATCATGCAAGAGCAAGAAAAGTGCAAGGATAACTCTAAACCGACACTTTTACAACTAGGAAACATTGGAAGTAGATCTTTCGGATTTAATATTTACTACAACGACGATTTGGATGACGTGCCCATTAGTATTAGACAACTAATTCCTACTATCTCACCAGTTCGATTGGATCTCATGGTAAACAAAACAGCTGAACCTAATAGCACCTATTTGAAGGCAGCTCAGGTTTACGATGATGGTTCAATACAGGCAAAATACTATGCTGAAGCAATAAGAGAAGATGAAGGAATTAAACCGCCATGACTAAATCCGTTTCTGGTGTTGTAATAATGTCGAAACCACGAATAAGTTTGCTTCTCGGCAACTGGGACGTAGCGAATAGTTTGTAAGGCAAGCAAATTGCAGGTAATCTTGCGGCTAACAAACCATCTGATAGCCAGCAACCGATACATTGCAGGCATTGCAATATAATATACCTATTCCGTATATATAGTGAAAAGTAATATTTTACGCATTATCTAATAGTGTGGTCGTCACAATTTGAATGTGCGTTGATGATGTCACCTGTGAGAATCTATCCGTACATTACCCCATCTTTGATTGATGTCTGACTTTGTACTTGTCCTTGTTGATCCCGTTGTCGTTGCTCACCATACGATTGAATTATCTTTTCCATTCTGGTTTTAAGAGCAGCTCCCTGTTTCCTAAGTTCCGCTGTATCTATTTTCAAGCTTGTATTATCTGCGATCTTTCCAAGGGATTCTATTAGAATGGCTGCTCCCTCTGGATCCGGGATTCCTCTAGATGCATATATGAGTAAGGCTTTCGAAGCTATTCCATTTGACAAACAGGAGGACAAAATTCCGCCGGACATTCCTCCAACGAAAGCAGTGGTTGGATAGACACTGTTGGCATTGTCGACTTTTTCTTCTTTGTTGGTTGTATCGATTTTGTAGCCGTGAATAAGATTTGCTTCATCTGCTTCTCTACCATTGCTTGACAAAACAATCGGAAATCTGTTTGAATCGGGTAATCCTTCCACGGCTATGCCATCTAATACCATGACCTCTCGGACATTATTATGTAGAACCCATCTCGAAACCGTGTCTAAGACCGAATACATACCCTGAAGCATTACCGGTGCTTCACATACGAGCACACAAACATCTCCCCTTTCGTTTGAATACAAACGAAAGGGATGTCTGAGCTTTCCTTCAGCATAAATAACGCCTGGTACTATGAACTCCGATTCTACACAAGCTATTTGATTCATATGGAGTCTGTCGATAATATAACTAGTACTTATCGATCCAACTAAACCTGCACCTGGAAAGCCTGCAATGAGGATCGGAGAATTTAGTTTTTTCCTTCCTTGTATAATTTTCGTTAATGGTTTGATAGTTGTTTTACCATCTGCAACAAACCCTTTCACACTTCTAACTGTTTGTGAAGCTCTAGATTTATTTCGCTGTGGCAATGTAAGGATTACCGTGGTGACCCAGATAAAGATTGTCATGGAACACTCTTGAAAGATCGTAGCTTTTAACTTACATCATACTCCGAACAACAATTTCTCATTCACTAAAGATCTCAATCCTTAGCGTTTGTAAATTAATTTTTTCTAACCAATTCGAATCCTCGCGACATAAATCTGATATGGAGTAACATAGATACAAAATAAGATACTTACACCAAAAGTTCCTGCGCTGTCGCTGCATTGTCTTAACGAGCATCGTAGCAGCAGTAGTTGCACTGGTCCGCATTTTCATGTTAATTTTGTGAGAAAAATATGTTGTGATCGGATCCGATAAAATAAATGTTGGCGAATCGATAAAACCCATTAATTGACGAGCAGGCGTTGATAAACATCATCAAATCAAGCTTTGTAGAACAAATACTTGGCAGACTATATGCCCTTTGGTTTAGAGAATTCAGAGTATTTCTAAGAGAGCGTAGTAGGTTGATAGCTTCTATCTTCACTCCTGTACTATGGCTATTTGTTATTGGTTCTGGTCTTGGTTCCTCAGTCCATCTTTCAACTGGAGCAAACTATCAAAAGTTCATATTCCCTGGGATAATCAGCATGTCTATAATATTTTCATCTGTGTTTTTTGGCTCATATATTATTTGGGATCGAAAGTTTGATTTTCTGAAGAGTGTGATGGTAGCTCCTGTGGAGAGAATTACTATTTTTGTGGGAAAAACGCTGGGTGGCATGACTACTTCTTTGGTAGAAGTAGCAATACTCTTGGTCATAGGGGGATTTATAGGAATTCACATCAGTGCACTTTCCATAACCCAGACTATTTCAATTGCATTACTGCTCTCATTTTGCCTAACATCATTAGGTCTTGCTATGGGTAGCTATATTGAAAGCCTAGAAGGATTCCAGTTAATAGTAAGCTTTGTAGTTTTCCCTCTGTTCTTTTTAAGTGGCGCACTATTTCCATTAAGTAACCTTCCCAACTGGATTTCCATTCTAACTAAAATAGACCCTGCAACATACGCCGTGGATGCTCTTAGAAATGCGATGTTGGGGATAGCTAATTATTCGTTTGCAATAGACTTTGGCAGCTTGGCTGCCTTCGCGATAGTACTCGGAATATTTGGTGGATACTCTTTTGGGAAGATGAAGGCCGTTTAATTTCATGGGGAGTTCTAGATGGCATATTCAAATGAAATAAAATGTCTATATTCTCTGCCAACTAGCGATAGCGATGACGAAGACAATTAATTTTGGGGTGGCTGAAAGTAGACTCTTTCTGGTTTTAATTTACAATGATTCTCTTTTCATTAGGTGGATGTAGAGGATATTTGTCGACACCAAGGTATTTTCTGACAAGTTTGCCTATATGCTCGTCATCAACTTCTGTAGTTAGTTCTACAACCTTTCCTCTAACTGTAACCATGTGATAAGTATTACTTTGGTCGGTAACTGAAATGCTATCCTGTCATCGCTGAGTATATTCTTCTGCCTTAACCTTCCTTCAGTAGTATTTACTAAAACCTTGCCGTTTTCGAGGTCCACCCATGGTTTTATCTCTGGCTAACCATCTTTCATAAGAGTAGCTACGGAAGCAAAAACTTCCTTTGAGAAGCTTAGCTACCGGTACGTTATTTGGTTTGTCTATCCATACCAGAATTGTGATCACGCAGCTACATTACTACATATGCTGGAGTATCAATGAAAACAACCATGAGATTTAGATCAATTCTTATCCAGCACCTGTCATGATATGTTATGCGATATATCAAGTCGTGTTTATTGGACTACGTAGAAAAAGGCTAGAGTTAAGTTTGAGCATACCTGTTGATTAAACAGGCTTCATCTTCGTTGTCATAATCTTATCACTGCTATTACATGCTACTAGCTATCGATCGGATCTTATCGGCGATACTCATGGCATATAGCAAAATAGACGGCCTTGCAGATCTTCTACCTGTCTATTCTAGCATTTCGGTCATATTGGATGATGCCGAATGAATTTCCGTCGGTATCCTCACATATGGCTAAATATCCAATGCCTGGAATGGCCATTTTAGGTCTCACAATTTTGCCCCCTGAAGTTGAAACCTTTTTAGAAAAATCGTCCACAGAAGGTACATCAATCGAATTCGTCACTCTGCCACTCTGTTGATTAATTTTAGGTGTAAGCCCTCCGTTTATGCCTGGTTGGCTATCTTCTCCTGTCTTTACGAACCAGTAGTCTTGAGGACCATCCCACTTTTTGAACTCCCACCCAAAAACTTCTTTGTAGAATTTCATCGCTCTTTCCGGCATGTCTGCCACCATTTCAAAATGAACTACTCTTGGCATAATAATACAAAACCTGAAGCCAATTATTTAAGGTTGATGCTTCTGGTTTGACGAACGACACCAACGTATTTGTGGATGCAATATGCATAATCGTAGAAAAATCACATCGTTAATAAAGTTAAGGATTAATGTCAACATAAAGAAATTATAGAACGAGACTGAAGTATACGAAAATTCAATATCGTGTCATTCCATGATGGTCAACAAGATTCACAGCCATATATATCAGGTGTTATTGTTCTCACGAGCATTCGAGTTATGTTGTCACATTTGGTTGTTGTTGGACTTGTTTAGGAACAGAATATTGTGATACAAGATTGTCAAGATATTTGTCAAAATTTTCATTCGTTATAATATCATCGGAATAAATACCGAGTGAAATTACTCTGCCTTTTTGATAATTCAGTTCATACGTGGCAATAATAGGTTTTAACGATGGTATTGGATAATGCAATAGAGCTGCATTATAATTCATTAAAATTTTATCATTATGATTAGTAATATACTGTTCCTCATGATGTTGATATTCCCATGGATCGTTTGAAAAAGTTATGTCACATGAATAGCAAAGGTAATTACTTCCAACCCATTCTGATGTTTCTTTCGCCCACCGTTCAGCTACACTTTTCCAAGCATACTTACCATTAAATGCCCAGCCATGACCTTTTACCAGTGTGACGGTATTGGCATTACGATCGAATTTTACTTGAGCATAGAATACGTTACCATCCAGTAAGAACATGGTGCCACCATTCGATACAAATTTCTTTAGATAATTGTATTCTTGTTGGGTAACATATTCTTGATGTCCAAGTATTATAACATCATACGCGTTGTTATTAGTATCAACACTTCTCTCGCCACCTCTATTCTCAAAAATCGATCCATTATCTACGTCAGCGTCAGTTAACACGGTAATATTGGAGTCTGGACTTACCAGCTTGAAGTTTCTTAGAAGAGAAAGCATTGCAAATGCAGAGTGTACTTTTGTTGTTGGTGTAATTGTTGGATAATTGATAACCTTACTTGATAGTAGACTGAGATCGCTCGTAATATTCGTCTTAGCTGTAACATGACTATATTTTTGGTAAAAAACGTAGAAGGAGTTATTGTAGGCTGCAGCCGTAAATGTTGGTTCTACTAATGCCATCCGCACTCCCTTTCCAAATTGGCTACTAATGTTAGCATTATCATTTTCTGGAGCAGCACTCGTAGTACCATTGATATGAAGATTCGAAGCAGTCATATTAAG